>JARRMG010000238.1:0-1670 GCA_037386265.1 Nitrosopumilaceae archaeon | reverse complement strand
CAAATATCCATTACTATCTAAAAATATTTGATAGGTATCACTCCCACTACTACTTTGGCCATAATAGATTACTTGGTTGTTTGATGGGCCAGTGCTATGTGCATTAAACCAAGCAGAGGTAGTCACAGGACTAGAATCTAAATCATTGCTTTCATTAATTGGAATTTGTGCAAAATCATTTCCAAAGAACTCAAATGCACCCGCCCCTTGATGACCGGTGCTATCCCATACAGGTCTATTTGTTCCAAGACCTAAAAACATGACAGTGTTTGTTGTGGTATCTAAAGGAGAATTGAGATCCTTTTCAAAATGATAGGTCATTGTTTCACTGGTTATTC
This sequence comes from Nitrosopumilaceae archaeon, assembly GCA_037386265.1. Lineage (GTDB taxonomy): Archaea > Thermoproteota > Nitrososphaeria > Nitrososphaerales > Nitrosopumilaceae > Nitrosomaritimum. The sequence continues at coordinate 1,332 of JARRMG010000238.1, read as the reverse complement.
CAGAATGAGTCAGGCTTTCAGGCATTGGACTGCTAATATAACGAATAGTAGAATTCCATAACCCTTCAGGGATATTTACAGTCACATTAGCATCCGTGTTGGTATAAAATACGGCATTTGTTGAATTAAAATCAAAAATTTGACCCACGTTATCTTCTGGTGAAGATGACCACATTTGGTTTTCTCCTAAGGCGTCAAATGTTTCTTTATGAAAATACACAATATCATTCGGGGAGGAATCCACTGTAGAGAGATTAGTTTCTAGGGCTGTCCCACTTTCTTCTGCAAATTGAATAATTAGGACCTCCACTTCTTTGGAAACAATGTTTCCAGGAACGCCGTTTAGTATACTTGCATCAAATCTAACTTTATCTCCATCATCGCCAGTGATTCTATATGACCATTCAAAAATAACGGTATTTCCTTTTTCTAAAACTGGAAATGGTTGTGGAGTTGGCCCTTCAAACTCTGCCACAGCTCCCAGGGATGTTACATTCAAGAATGGCTGTATGTTTGTATAGATAGCATTTTGAGTAGAATTGTTAGTAACAGAAAGTAGAAGTGTGGATTTGAAATTAGTTGGCACTGCTTCAGGTAATGCAAACAATTGTAACTCTAGAGGTTCAGTCGATGCATTGACTGAAAACTCCTTTGTTGTTCCTCTGTCTGTAACCAACTTCAACTTGTAGTTTTCAGTAGGCAATGCCATGAAAGGAACATCATTGAGGATGTTCTCTCCTGTACTTCCAGAGGTTATTGTACTGTTCAAATTAAATCTATATACCTCATCCACTCCAGTCACATTTTCTACCCATAATCTAGTAAATGACACTGGAATGTCTCCTGAATTATAAATGTCTAAATTTATTTTGTTGTTTGTTATGGTTAGTTTTGAAATATCAAAGCTTTCTTTTTTTCTATTCTCTCGCTCTTGTTCGACTGCAAAAACATTTTCAGAAAATGTCTCAAATAGATTCATGCTGTATGTAAGATAACTGGCGGCAGTAACAATTACAATTAGAAAAAATACTCCTCCAACTATAGTGGTTAATCCTCTTCTAATTCTCATGGCCCCATTACAGATGTTTGATAGATTGAACCTTTTTCTGTTGTAATTGTAATTTGTATAGGTTCTGTAGTTGTCCAATTATAATTTACTTCAGTTGAAAAATAATTTCCACGAGATATTCCGCCAGTATTAATAAAATAATCTGTTTTGTCAATGGAATTGTCTAATCTAATTTTTATCACATTTAATCCAACATTGCCTACGTTACTCAATGTCAAATTGACAAATTTATTTGGAACATCGGTTTCATTGCCAAACCAAAC
>JARRMG010000237.1:0-1674 GCA_037386265.1 Nitrosopumilaceae archaeon | reverse complement strand
GATTAAAAAACTTTGGAGATTCTTTATCAAAATGGTTAGACGAAAACAAAAATCTGCAAAAAGATGTAAAAAAATATGTTCAAAACTGGATAAAAACAGGGCTTGTTGATTGGGATATCACACGAGATATCTCGTGGGGGGTGCCAATTCCACTTGATGAAGCAAAGGGACAGGTGTTTTATGGGTGGTTTGATAACCATTTGGCATACATTTCCACTGCAATCAAATTTCTAAATGATAAAGGACTGGATGGCAAAAAATTTTGGAATTCCGCAGATATTTACCATTTCATTGGCAAAGATATTGTGTATCACCACTATCTGTTTTTACCTGCCATGCGTCTAGGGATAGATGAAGAGTACAAACTTCCTGATTACATACCAACAAGAGGGCACCTAACATTGCAATCAAAGAAAATCTCAAAGAGCAGAAACTGGTATAGTGGCCTGAAAGAGTTTTTGCAATACTATCCTGCAGATTATTTGAGATACTATCTTGTAGCAATAAATCCTTACTCTCAAGATGATTTGAATTTTGATTGGGATGACTTTACAACTAGAATAAACTCTGAATTGATTGGAAATCTTGGAAACTTTGTAAATCGTGCATTGGGATTCACAAAAAAAGCATTTGAAGGCATAGTTCCAGAAACTGAAGAATATGACGAACAAGACAAAGATGCTGAAAACAACATTAAAAATCTTGCAAATGAGTTGGGATGCTTATTAGAGCAAAACCGACTGGACAGGGCATTGAAAAAAATTATGGAGTTCTCATCATTTTTCAATCAGTATTTCCAACACAAAGAACCTTGGAAGAAAGGACCTGGAACATCGACATGTGTTTACTTGTCTGCAAATGCTGCAAGAAGCTTATCTATTGCATTGTTTCCGTTTCTTCCAAGTTCTTCAGAAAAAATCTGGAAACAACTTGGTTTGGAGGGCAATGTTAAAGAAAACAATTGGGATTCTTTGTCAGAATTACAAATAAAATCCGGACACAAATTAGGTGATGCATCTCCGTTATTTGCAAAGGTTGAACCAGAAGATATTGAAAAATACAAAAAACAGCTTGGGCATATGGGATAATTATGACAAAACCGATCCCTAGGATATCTACAAGGGGGTACTATGATCTTTCCAGTGGAGAAACACTAAAGAAAAATCCATACTATCTTTACCCAAAAAAATATTTTGAAAAACTTGTTGATTCAAAAGAACTCACAATAATGATTCATGGGCTGAGAAATGACAATGCAGGAGCAGTTGCAAAAGCAGTAATTGCTAGAAATAAACTCAGGCGTCTTGGATATGACCATCCAGTTATTGGGTATAGCTATGACTCTAACACTACTGGTGCTCATCTGATTGCTTATGCCAAGCAAGCTTTGGATGTGGGGGTGGCGATCGCAAAAAAGAATGGGCGTAATTTAGGCATGTTTATTGAGGATTTCAAGTCGATTAGCCCAAAAACCAAGATACGCTTGATGGGCCATTCATTGGGATCGCAGGTAATTTTGAGCGCAATTGAAAGATTGGCAAAAAACAGTCCAAACTCAGGAATAATTGAGAGTGTGCACTTTTTTGGAGCCTCCATTACTAGCGATGTTCCTTCATCCAAAAAATATGGCCCTCTTTTGAGTAAGGTGATTCGAAGAAAAATTATAAATTATTA
>JARRMG010000236.1:0-1678 GCA_037386265.1 Nitrosopumilaceae archaeon | reverse complement strand
CATCATTGTTCATATCTGCAAATTTAGAAACTTTGTTTAGAACTTGGGGGACATAATAATAGGTTCCATCTCCCTTTCCTAGGCTTATCTGTGTTGTATAATAATCAGTAACAATACTATCATCAATTCCGTCATTGTTCACATCAGTAATATCTGCGGGAATTATAACATCTGGAAATTCATTATCAAAAATCGTACTAAATGATTCTCCATAATACTTGGTCTTTTTATCAAAATCTCTCTCACCTTTGTATACGATCACCTTGCCGCCGTGGTCAATCAAAATATCAGCTTCTCCACGACCATCAAAATCGGCCACACTTATTGCATAGGCATAATCTCCGCTCATTTCAAAGCTTAGTCCATTGCCAAAAACTAGAGGCTCAAAGACATCATCTCTAATCAACGAGCATGTTATCTCTGTGGTTGCACTATCAGGTGTAGCAATAAAGTATGTCTCTGTCATTTCAGGACTTGAGAATGTACCATAGACATTACCCTCATCATCAATCCTTTGTGGTTTTGTCCATGTAGAGCCTTCTATGTTAATTATGGATTCTCCATTTTGACAATCATAAGCAAACCCTCCTTCAACAGAGGTTCCTATAACTTGACCGTGGTTATTCATATCAGCCAAATGTGTCCAGTTAGGATTTAGTTCTGATAAGGTAGTGAATTTCTTGTAGATTAAATCATAAATGTACTCATGAACAATAGCTCCTGTTTGCATATAATCTCCAAGTGCCAATCTTTGATCATTAACAGAGTATAGTCTAGTTTTCATTAATTGGTAAGTTGGATATTCAAGAGAGTATTTTGCACCATCATATGGGTCAACAAAGGCAGGAGATGTGCCATAAATGTTATTTGTGTAACCTACAATGTCTCCCAATGAATTGGCTCCACTAGTTGTAGTGCTTGAATAAATTGCAACTGTTTTGTAGGTGATATAGTTTGATCCTGGAACATATGCTCTAACTTGAACATAGTCAACATTTGACGTAGTCGTTGAATCATCACTCCAAGGTTGCTCTTCGCTTACATCATATGTATATGCGAAAGCTGAACCAACAGAAACAGCAAGCAACAACATTATTGCCGATAATGCAACTAATGAATTTGAAATTTTTTGTATTTTCATTTTATTATATGGACACAAATCAAAATTGATTGTTTTAAGGATTACTGCAAATTTCACAGTTGGGAAGACTTGCATGTTTTTTTGTTTATTGTAATCTTTTCTTGCACTGCACGAAAAAGTATTGTCCGAAATGAAAGGCAGAATATAATTTTCTTTAATTGATTTTTTTAAAATAATTTTAGGATAGTGTTTTCTTGTAAATCCAAAAAATAATTTCAAAAAATTTTGGTAGACTTATTGCGATTAATTCCTACAGATTTTGTTTTTAGATTCCATTGAATATTGGGATTTGTGCTTTTTTACCACAAAGTTTCATGTGGGACTCTACAATCATGGATTTATCCATTGTTTTGGCATAAAATAAGATGCATTTAGGCGTGAAAATTATTTCCAAAGGGATTCTCAAATGACGAGAATGGTAGTTACACATTATATGTAAAATCACATAATTAGGTGAGTGGAAGAATCAGTAATTCATTATGGTTTTCTTGTGGTTCATCTAGTAGTTGGATTTGCCCTAGTCTACCAAAATTTTTT
>JARRMG010000235.1:0-2283 GCA_037386265.1 Nitrosopumilaceae archaeon | reverse complement strand
GATGGGAAACTTTATATTGTCCTTATCCATTTCCAGGATCATTTCACGGGGAACCCATTTCACAAGTTCGCATGCTTCTTTTTTCAGTTCTTTTGAAATTTCTTTTTGCCGTTTTAATTTTACACTCTCTTCTTTTGCTCTGTTTGCAAGTGTCTTCTTTTCTCTTTCTATCTGATTGGTCAATTTTTGACGAGCATTTTGGGTTTTTAATAGTTCTTTTTCTTGGGTTTGAATGATTTTTTGCAATTTTAATTCTTCTTCGAGTTTAGATTTTTCTTGATCTGTTTGATCTCTAATTGTTTCATATTCTTGTTTTATTTCTTCTAAATCGTTTTGTTTTTGTCTAATTTCTTTGGCCAATTTGGATTGTTCTTGTAATCGTAATTTTTGTGATTCAGCCATTTCAGCCAATTTTGTCTGTTCCTCTTGAATTTGTTTTTCTAACTTTTTTTCTTCAATCTGAGCCTGAGATAACTGCTTTTTTCTTGAAAAGAGGTCTTTTTCGATAATTACTTTTTCTTCTTCTATTTTTTTCACTATTTTGTCCCTTTCTGAACCGACATTTTCTAATTCTATTCGTTGTGAAGAAATTTGTTCAGCCAATTTTGTTTGGATGACAATTTTCTCTTTTTCTTCTTTTATTTTAGATTCTAGTAAAGTCTGTTCTTTGGATAATTCTTGCTCATGTTGGTGCCTCTTTTGGACTAATCCCGTTAGTTTTTGTTGATGCCTGGAGATTTCTGAAGATATCTGTTTTTCTTCTTCTATTTTTTCTTCTTCTGTTTTTATTTTGTCTTTTATTTTGGTTAATTCTTCTGAAAAATCGTTGTCAGTGGGTTTCCATCCTTTAGGCATTACTCCTTTTGATTTTATAATTTCAGTATTTGGTTCCTTGATATTTTCTTCTTTTTTAGCGGGTGGCTCGTTTTCAAATATGATTTGATTTTCAGGTTCTAATTTCTTTTCTGGGTTATAAGAATTTAATTTTTCTTCCAAATATTTTTGGTCAGATTGATAAAGGTGTTTTCCCTTGGAAATAGTATCATGAATGTGTTTTAATCTCATGGTGTCTCCCTGTCCTGATTCAATCAATTTTTGAATTTTTGATAGAATTGGATTTTCATTTTGTGGCTCTTCTTTTTCCAGAGAAAACTGTGCATCTAATTTTCTTTCAAGAAATGCTTTGTCTGATTGGTATAAATTTTTGTGATTTTTTATTGTATCTAAAATATGTGCTAATCGTCCAGTATCTCCATCACTTGTTTCTATAAGGTATTTTATTTCATCGATAGTTTCTTCTAAGGTTAGTTGCTGAACTTTTTCCATCATTATGATCTCTGATTTTTATTAAATGCCTAACATGTATAAAAAAACCTTGGACAATAATTTCTGTTGAAACCTCGCTTTAATTCTAAAAATCTGACGGCATATCTGGTGATTAGTAATAATAATTTCACTCAGGTTTTTACAAATTTTGGGTAATTTTGTTCCTACTTTAACCTAAAAGGTAATATTCTATGAATATATGTAAAATTTGAGATATAATGAGCTCCCAAGAAACTTTAGAGAGATTGTTTACTGAAACTCTAGTAAAAGATGTAATGACCAAGGCACTGGTTTCTGTTGATCCGGCCACGACTTTCTGTTGAAGATATTGCATCATTTCCATTGCAGACAATAAATGCAAATGATTCTATTTTGAATGCGGCAAAAATAATGTCTGATAAAAAAATCCGAAAACTTGCAGTATCTGAAGATGGAAAAATAGTGGGAATTATCACTTCCACTGATTTGGTAAATCAGCTTGCGTCAAAAGACTAGGTTTTAATTTTCAATAATAATTTTCATGAATATAGCACCATTTCCATGACTTGTCTGGAACTGCTTGCATTACAGGATGTCCTGTTTTCTTAAAGTGCTCTGTTGCGTGTTGTCCTACAGAAGAATCACAACAGCCAACATGACCACAAATTAAACACATTCTAAGTGCAACCGATGGGAGTTGTTCTTTCTTACATTCTTCGCATTCAAGAAGTTTTGGTTCTACATTTTTCTCCTGAGAAAAATGCTCACAATTATTTTGGTCCATTCAGAATCTAGTATTTTTTTAGAGTTTCTTTGTATCTTTTAATTGATTCTACAATTACCTGTTTTGCTTCCTTTGAGGATTCCCATCCAATTATCTCCACTTTTTTTCCTTCTAAATCTTTGTAAACCTGAAAAAAGTGGGCAATTTCAGATCTGTTATGATCCTCTATGTTTGAGATATCCGTAGTATGTAGG
>JARRMG010000234.1:0-1707 GCA_037386265.1 Nitrosopumilaceae archaeon | reverse complement strand
TTAAAGAATTAGCACAAGATATTTAACCGCATATTTCCTTGATTGAACGATATGGTTGTAGATAACGAGGCGACTATTACTTATATTCAATTGTTAAAAGAAGATCTCTTAATTATTAGATTAGTTCCAGACGAGGGTCCAGTTCCAGAATACAAAGCTGGTCAATTCATTACATTAGGATTACCCAATCCTGCTGAAAATGGGAAAATTGTTAGAAGAGCATATTCAATTGCATCTCATCCAGAAAATCGAGATTACATTGAGCTTGTGATTAGATGGGTAAGAAAACCTTTGCCAGGTAGATTAACCACTCAATTATTCAATGCAAAAGAAGGTGACAAAATAAAATGGCTAAAGCCTACAGGTTTGGCTCTTTTGATTAATGAGACAATGCCCGATGGTAGTCCAGACACTAGGAGAATTGTTTGTATCGGTGGTGGAACTGGAATTGCCCCATTTGTGAGTTTTGCACAGCACCTTCATGCTGTGGAAGACAAGAGAGAAATTGTTGTACTTCACGGTGCAAGTTATGTTGATGAGTTGAGTTACAAGGATTTACTTACAGATTTAGAAAATGAGAGTATTAAGAGAGGAAAAGATGAGTGGAATTTCAAATATAGAGCTGCCATAAGTAGACCACAAGAATGGTTCAACAGATCTTGGTCAGGTCAAGTAGGTAGAGTAGAAACATTCCTTAGACCAAGAGAAAACGGAATGTCCCCTCTTGAGGAATTGGTAGGAGAAAAAATTACTAAAGAAAATACAATCTTTTACTGTTGTGGATGGCAAGGAACAATTGATGGTGTAATGGACTTTTTGACACCAAGAGGATTTGTTACATATCATAACAAACGTGATGATGGAAGCTTTGAAGTCAAAGACGAATCCTACGGATAGTCATTTTTCCAAAGATTAAATTTTTAATAAATAACCGAAATTTCAATTTTTGATAAATGTTCTTCTCTATAAAATAATTACAAAGTCAATCATTGAAATATAACGCATTTTTAGGGTTTGATGATTGACGACGATACTTTATCTTGCACATCTGAATCCTCTTACAAATGCACATATTGAAATTATCAAGCAACTCAAAGAAGAAGCTGAAATTGTAAAAGTCATGCCTGTAATTTTCAAATTAGGAGAAAAAGAAGTTACAAGTAAGAGTTTTCCATTTAATTTTAGGATTAGAAAGAAAATGATAGAATCTGTGTTTGGGGATTCTGTCTGGATAACTGAAGATTATACTTTTAATGCACCATTCAAAAAATATTTGCCCCCACTTTTATCATTAAAATCTTGGAAATTACGAAAGAAAATTCTTACTGGCGTTAAAGGAGATTATTTTTCCTATACAGGAGATAAAGCTGAAGGATACATGCTTAAGCTATATAGACTTAAACCGAGAGTTGGAGAAAGAAGATCACTATCAGCTGCATCAGTAAAAGAAAAAATGTATGATGCAGTTTCAAATAAAAATTTAGATTGGAAGGTAGATGTACCTGAAAGCGTTGGAAAAATTATTGAAGAGAATTGGAAGGTCATTGAAAAATATTCTAAATTAGAAGATAAAACAAGACGAGTGTTAGGAATGAAATTTCCCATTGAAGGCTGGTCCGAATAGATTAAGTATCAAAGAAATTGAGATTTTTTGTGAGTATACCACTTTCAAAGTATGTTTGGTTTGATGGAAAATTTGTTACATTT
>JARRMG010000233.1:0-1710 GCA_037386265.1 Nitrosopumilaceae archaeon | reverse complement strand
TTTTTTGAATTTCAGGAATCACATCATCCTTTTCCAGGCCAAGTGATTTCCAGTTACCATATGTAGTTTCAAGCAAAGAAACATCAGAATGTCCTAAATATTCCAATGTCCAAGCAACCCTTGAGGCAAGCGCTCCAAATGTATCGTCATACACAACAACTGAAGTCTCATCATCTATGCCCATTGAATTTACAAGTTTTTGTACTCTTTCAGGACTATCATCAGAAAGTAAATTAGCTAAAGGTAGATTTACAGCAGTTGGAATGTGATCTTTTTTGTAATCTTCCTCCCGTCTGACATCAATTACTCTTACACTTTTATCTCTAATTTCAGATCGAAGTGAATCAATATCAGTGGTTGTCTTTACAACTTTTTCTTGGCTCATGCTGCACATTCACCTTTACCGGTTTTTGTATGATAACTTGTATCACTTCCGTAATCGGCATAAAAGTCAGGGTCCTCTGTTTTTGATGGCGGTAAAGTAAGAGGAGTAAGAATTTCTTTAAGATCATTTATTGATTTTATTTTAGAATCATCGATACCCTTTACTACTCTATGAATCCAAGATGTTAGATCATCATCAGGTTTTTTATTTTCTTTAAAGACCTCAATTATCTTCAAGATTACCGGGATTACTCTTTTTGCTGGAACTCTTAAGCAGCTAATGCCAAGCATAGTTTCACCGTCGGCCCTTCCACCTAACTGCATCATATAATTTGGATACATGTCTTTATCGACTCTGCCTCCTCCTCCAAAGAATCCAATTGTGGCAATTCCGTGTTGTCCACATGAATTAGGACAACCGCTAATCTTAATTGAAGAGTCTCGCAAATCATCATCCTCATCTAACTTCAATTCTAGAAATTTCCTTTGAATCTCCTTTGCCAATCTATGGGAATTTGTGAGGGCCAAATTACAAGATGTCGTGCCAGAACAGCCAATAGGCGCAGACATTGTCAATGAGCCAGATTTTGCTAGTCCGGCACCTAGTAATTTTGTGTAAAGATGGGGTAAATCATCTTCATGGACAAATCTCAAAGAGATGTTTTGAGAAAATCCTGCTCTTGCAAGGCCTTCAGATGAGAAATCTTGGATTAATTCAGACAACACATGAAGTTGATTAGAGGTTATATCACCAGCTTCCAAAGTTACAAAAACCGAGTAGTATCCTTGTTGCTTTTGTTTGAAGGTACTTCCCTTCAACCATCTTGCATATCCATCAACTGCAGTTGAGCCACTTTCATCAGAAACACGGATTGGTCTTTTTATTTCATTTGGAGTATTATCCACGTTTAATCTCGTTACAACAGATTGTGTAGCTCGTACAATTGCTCTTTCCTTTAGAACCAGGTTTTGGAATTTTTCCCATCCCATATCATTTACTAGGTAACGCATTCTGTTTCTTGCCATGTTTTTACGGTCACCTAGCCTGTCGAAAATTCTCATTACGGCAATTGATGTATACAATAAATCCTCTTCAGGTGTAAACTCTTCTAATTGATGACCTACATATGATTTGTTTCCCAATCCGCCTCCCAAAAATATCTTGAATCCTTTTTGGGTAGAGCCACCTAGTTGCCTGATTTGAGGAATCAATCCAACATCTACCATCCTTACCATGCCATGTTTTTCACAGCAAGTGAAATTGAATTTGAATTTCCTTGGCAAGTTCTGAGCCATTGGATTTCTTAAAAAGAATCTTGCAGTTGC
>JARRMG010000232.1:0-1714 GCA_037386265.1 Nitrosopumilaceae archaeon | reverse complement strand
GCTGGAATTGCTCAGGTAGGAGGCGAATCAGAAGACTATTACTTTACAGAGGATCAGACAGGACCAACTATAATTAAATTTGAAAACATTAGAAATACGGGTCAAGAAACTGAATTTGGAATTGTAGTTGCCCCAGAATTTGGTACATATGTGCTAATGATTTTTGTTCTTTCTTTGGTATCTGTAGTTTTTATTTCTAAAAAATCCTCATTAAACATGATGAAATTTTAATTATAATGCCACAAGTCTTACGGTATCCATGTTTTTATTGGTCTGAAAATCTTTGGTCATTGTAGAAACTTTTTCAGCATCTCCATCAATAAGAAACAATTCCATACATTTTTCTTTCTCAATTTTACTGTGAAGATGAGTTGTAATTAGATCCTCAAAGTTATGAGTAATCCCAGAAACAACATGGTCAAATTGATTATTATGAACTACAAGCAATATGGCATGAATGTTTCCAGACAAATCTGATTTCTGCTTCTCTTCAGAGACAAATGACCTAATCCCTGCCCTTATTGCCTCAGACCTGCCCGAAAATCCCATTGACTTTTGAAGCTTGTCTAATTCTGTGAGAATTTCATCATTGAGTGAAATCGATACTATTGGCATATGCCTAATGTTATTAATTATCTTATAAGTTTAGCAATTAAAATTATTAAGAATTTATAAATTTATTAATAATTTTTACAAAAATTATGGGTGGACAATCAAGTCAAAATCGCAATAATTTCAATTCTTATTGTTATTCCATTAAGCTGCTTTTCAGTATGGGCAAGTGATTCTAATTTACTAATTGAGGATGAAATTGAATCAAACAAGATTCAAGTCATTGCCTCTTTTTATCCACTCTATGAATTTGCTCAAAAAGTTAGTCAAGGCAGAGCAGATGTAAAATTATTGGTTCCAGAGGGAGTAGAACCTCATGATTGGGAACCCACAATACAAGATGTGCAAAAAATGCAAAAAGCAGACTTAATTGTAATCAATGGATTAGGATTTGAAAATTGGGTTGATAATCTTGAAGAGATGAATTATCAAGGAATCATCGTAGATACAAGTGATGGAATTATTAAAAATAAAATTTTTGAAAATGACCCAAGCAATGACCAAATCAAAGATATTGAAAATAAACATCATCCTGCAGATCCACATATTTGGTTAAATCCAATTTTTGCAAAAACCCAAGTTCAAAATATTGCAGATTCATTTTCAAAATTAGATCCACAACACAAAGATTTCTATCAGCGAAACGCAAAAAATTACAAAGATGATCTCGATGAACTTGATTTAAAAATTAGAAATGATTTATCAAAATGCAATCACGATTTTATTACATTCCATGATGCCTTTTCATATTTTGCAGATGAATATGATTTGAATCAACATACTATCATCTCATCAAACAGCCCACATTCTGAACCTACAGCAAAAACATTGGAGAAAATTATAAAAACTTCTAGAGAATTAAATATTAAAATTATTTTCACTGAAGACACAATTGACCCCAGGATTTCAGAAGTTGTTGCAAATGAAATTGGAGGGAAAATTCTAGTTTTATCTCCACTAGAATTTAGTGGTGAAGGAGACTACATCTCCAAGATGACTGAAAATCTTGAACAGCTAAGGGTGGCTTTGTGTTGAATGTTGTAGAAATAGAACATCTATCAGTAAAGTATCCTGATTTAAAAGCCCTTGATGATGTCAGTTT
>JARRMG010000231.1:0-1736 GCA_037386265.1 Nitrosopumilaceae archaeon | reverse complement strand
AGAATTCTGCATCCGGCTTTCCGGATTATCTTTTGACTCAAGCGCCAGGTCATCGATTGTCACGTTTTTCTTTTCTTGCCTGAGGACATTAATTGCCTCGTTTACCGCCATCCGGTAAATCCAGCTGAAAAACTTGAACTTTGCATTATAAGTATCAAGTTTTTCGTATGCCCTTATGAAAACTGTCTGTGTCACGTCCTTGGCTGTATCCCTGTCATTTACAATTCTAAAAGCTGCATTATATAATTGTTTTTGGTACTTTTCGACCAATTCCCCGAACGCATGGCTATTGCCTTTTTTGCATTCTTCTATTAGTCGAATATCTTCAACATTTGACATAATTACAGTCCATGACGCAAAAAGTTGGTAAAAGACATAAATATTTGTAATAGCAGTCCATTGATTTCCACATCTCAATAAGACAGAATTTAACTCTTCTATCTTTTAGATTACTCAATTTTGTAAGTGATTTCATCATATATTAGGAATGTTGGATTTTATTTTTCTGCTTGTCACTAGAACGGTTCTGGAGGATTTTGAACAAATACATTGCATACAAGTGCATCTGTCTTTGAGTCTCGATATTGAACATTACATGTTACAAAACGACCTTTGAGTGTTCTTTCTAAATCCTCTTGAGATTTTTCTTCGTATTGAGGATTATCTGGATTGTCGATTTTTGCAATGATTATCTTTTCTGTTTTTCCATATTCTTCTTGGTTGTCTTTACGATGATGAGTAATTAGCATTTCAAATGCATTGTTTGATAAACATGTTATTACAGATCCACCAATTCCATCTCCCATGTTTTGTAAAAATTTTTGTGGTATAATTACTTGATGGCTATGCTTAGTTCAAATTTTGGAACAAGATTTTTTTCCTTGGCCATTTCAAATAATCTTTTGATGGACTCTTCTCCTTTGTCTCCCATGTTTACAGTAATTGGATTCACGTACATTTTTACAAATTTTTCAATTAGTTCTCTTGGTTTACCTCTACTATACTGCATCGCATAATCTATAGCGTCATCTAAGTTCTCTAAAGAATATTCTATCGAGGTTTGAAGATATTTGTCAAATTTATGAATTGTGTCCATTCCTAGGTTTGTTTTCATTACATTAACGCCAAGAGGAACTGGCAAACCACCGGTTGTTTTATCCCACCATTGGCCAATGTCGACAATTTTGACATTTCCTTCTTGTGCATATGATAATTGAGTTTCATGTATGACCAAGCCTGCATCAACATCTCCATTTTTGACTGCTTGAGGAATATCACTAAAATTCATTTCAACAAAATCAAATTTGCCAATCATTAATTGTAGTAACAAGAAGGCAGAGGTCATTTTTCCGGGAATAGCAATTTTACTTTTCTTAATGTCTTCTATTGTCATGGATTTTTTTGCGGTAACTATTGGGCCATAACCAATTCCAAAACTTCCACCACTTCTCAAAATAGTATACCCTGGAATATATGCACAAGCATGAACAGACACGGCAGTTACATCGAGTTGGGGATTAGTAGCTTTTCGGTTTAATTTCTCAATATCTTCAATTACATGATTGACCTCAAAACCAGGTGATTTGATTTTATTTGTAAACATGCCATAAAACATGAATGCATCATCAGAATCTGGAGTATGGCCTACAGAAATTTCCACAAAGAACTTCAAAATGTGTGGTTATAAAAATCAAAACTTCATTGATACAAAATTTAATCATCTTTTTGGCCATAAC
>JARRMG010000230.1:0-1756 GCA_037386265.1 Nitrosopumilaceae archaeon | reverse complement strand
AATAAAATCATTCATCGATGAAAGTGTATCAAGAATAGAAATGATGGAGAAAAATGGCACAGAATCGGACTTAATAAATTATGCTAGGATTATTATTAAAAACACAACAGGTAGAGAAATTTCAGAAATTCAAGAAGTTTATCTTAAGAAAATAGATACCGAGTATTTGTCAAGCTGAATTTTCATCGTCATACAACCAACACTGCACATATCCATTTGTAGTTTGTATTTTTGGGGGAAGTTTTTTACATTTATCAATTGCTAAAGGGCATCTTTCAATAAACCTACATTCAGTTGGAGGCTCCAAAAGACTTGGAGGATTTCCTTTGATGTATGAAGGTTTTTCTCCATGTAAAGTTGGAATTGATTTTAGCAGTCCTTGAGTGTATGGGTGTTTAGGATTTTTGTAAATGTCATTGGAAGAACCAAACTCAACCATTTGTCCTGCATACATTATTCCGATTTTATCTGCAATCTCTGAGAGGATTGCCAGGTCGTGAGTGATTAGCATAAATGACATTCCTTGTTTTTTGAGTCCCTTCAAAAGATTGACAATTTGTGCCTGAATTAGAACATCTAAAGCAGTAGTGGGTTCATCAGCAATTACAAATTTTGGTTTTAGCAGTAGGGCCATTGCAATCACAACACGTTGATTCATTCCACCTCTTAATTCATGTGGGTATTTCTTCAGAATAGACCTGTCAAGACTAACTGATAACATTGCATCTTCAATTGTTTTTTGAAAATTTCCTTGAAATTTATGTTGTTTTAGAACTTCAATGAATTGATCTTTTATTGTAAATACAGGATCAAGCGTATTCATGGCACCTTGGAAAACCATTGAAATTTTTTTCCACCTATATTCTTGGTCAAACTCCGACTCGGAAAGATCTAAAATAGATTCGTCATCTAAGAAAATTTTTCCTTCAACCTCTCCTCCTGCAAGCATTCTGATTATGGATAAACCCAACGTGCTTTTCCCACATGCACTCTCACCTGCGATTCCAATAGACTGACCGTCTTCAAGATCAAAATCTACATCTTCAACGGCATAAACTGGACCTTGAGAAGAAGAATATCTTGCAGTAAGATCTTTTACGGATAACTTCATAATTTCTTAGATCTGCCCTTGCATTTTTATTTTTCATTAAAGGATATAAACAACTTTGGCAGAATGATAGAAGTCGAACCTCATGAAACTTCCAATATGTAACTTTGATGCAAAAAATGCTCTTCTCTGTCCACAATGTGAGAAAAAAGTAGAGGTGGGAAACCTCACAAAAGCAGATGTTGATGCATCAATCAAATTAGCAAATCTTGCAAAGACAAATTCAGATATTGACAAGTTCACTCTACATTCCTGCAAAGAGTTTGATGGCAATTTTGTATTGTCTTTTTCAAAGGAGGATATTATGGCAATTAGACAGAGTAGAATCCTTTACAGGTTAATCCAAGATCAATTTCAGGGAAAAATTTGGTTAGTAGAAGCAGAAGAAAACGACAAAAAATTCATAGAGGACATGTTTTTTCCAACCAAAATTTTGTCTATAAATAATGTATGGGCGCCAGGAGGAATTCAAAAGACAAAAGCAATTGTTTCAGGAAAATGGACACCTAGATTCCCAATAAACACAGAAACGGTCATTCAGATAGTAAAAGATGCCCGAAACCTTGACATTGAGATAGAATTTGAGAACAAAAGACGGTGAAGGAGGTTGGGATTTGTAAAGACTCACGATATTTCAGAGTTAAATTC
>JARRMG010000229.1:0-1756 GCA_037386265.1 Nitrosopumilaceae archaeon | reverse complement strand
GCAAAGTGAGTTGTTTATTCCAGTGGGTCTCACCGATGTGATCAAATGAAACATCAATTCCTGGGGCTTCACCTTTCTTTTTGGCAATTTCTTTTGAGATTGCTCTCACTTCTTTATGCCAGTCTTCTTTTCTATGATCTACTGCATAATCTGCACCAAGTTCTAGACATTTGTCTAGTTTGTCTGGACTTGCAGTTGCAATAACATCACAATTGTATAGTTTAGCAATTTGAATACCAAAGCTTCCTACTCCAGAACCACCACCCATAATCAATACGGTTTGTCCTGGGATAATTTTGGCTCTACCAACAAGCATGTGCCAAGATGTAAGAATGGTCATTGATGCAGCAGCAGCTTCATCATATGATACTCCTTCAGGAATTTTTGATATGTTAACCTCTGGCAAGTGAGTAACTTCTTGATAAGCTCCCCATGTTGGGCCAGTTTGGAAACCCCAAATCATTCTATTTATACAATCAAATTCTCTTCCATCAGTACATGCTTTACATACTCTACAAGACATGTTTGAGTGAGAAACTACTTTGTCTCCAACTTTGATATTCTTAACATCCTCTCCTACAGCAATTACATCTCCTGCTGCATCAGAACCTGAAACATGTGGTAATGGAACGGGAACTGGTTGTCCCCTCATTCCCCAAATGTCATTATAATTCAGAGCAGCTGATTTAACCTTAAAAACAACTTCATCTGATTTTGGTTTTGGGTCATCTATATCCTTGACTTTTAGGATTTTAGCATAATTATCATCTGGTGCGTATTCATCATAAACTACGGCTTTCATGAGTAATTTGGTTTGTAACCCATAATTATATTTTTTCTGAAATCAGATACGATTTATCTTAAAATCACGTTTTGGTTGTTGAATAGATAACAGGATTTGTTTTAATTGATCGTCATTTATTTGAGAATTCATTTTACCTTGGCTTGCCATTTCAATGAGGTATTGTTCCACATGGTTTGATAATTCTGGTTTTACCATTTTTATGTTATTTAGTCTCATTCTTGCCTCTGAGCTCAGAATTTGTTTTAGGATATTTTCTTTTTGTGTATTATATTCTTCTTCATTTACCGGTTTGTCTGATGATTCGTTAGAATCAGGAAAACTCATTTTATCTCTAAGAATAAATCTTTAATTTAGGATTTTCAGCGGTTAACTCTTTTAGAATTTCTGTTGCTAGTTTGTCAAGTTTTTGCATTCCTTGTTTGGAAATTATTCGTCCTTTCTTTTCGACTTTTTCAACATAACCTAATTTTTCCAATCCTTGAATGGCGTGACGAATGATTGCTCCACTTGCATCCTTGTGATGAGCTGCTCCATATCCTGATGGTTTTCCACCACCGTACACATTTCTTAATTCATTAATTCCAATAGGACCATTTAGGTAAATTTTTCTCAAGATTGATGCACATCGAGTATGCCACCATTCTCTGTTTTGAGGAGGTTTGGTAGCATGAGCTCCTGTTTTTACAAAAGGAATCCATGATGGAGCAGGTATATCCTCATTCTTCAAATTAGCGGCTAATTTTTCTATCAATACATCTGCTGGTACATCGTACACTTTTGCCATGAAGTGAAAAAATCTGGAATCGTCTTATAAATCATTGAGGTATTATTTTGCGGTAAGTATGCACACTAATGTTGCAAGAGATTCTGATCGATTTAACCGACGCTCGACCCAATCTTATTTTTGAATTTATTCCTGGGGCAATAAAGGATTTACATTTTTTACAAAAT
>JARRMG010000228.1:0-1786 GCA_037386265.1 Nitrosopumilaceae archaeon | reverse complement strand
AAAATAGCAGAATCCAAATCTTTTCTTTTACTGTACTTGAACTCTTTTAGAATCTCATTATATCTTAAATTCCATCCTGAAATCATCATATGACTCAAATTGGCACGGTTCATCATAAACCATATGACCAAACTAGGAAATGTAGGCGTAGGAGGAACCAATCCAGTACGAATCATGGGAATTTTAAACACTAGTTCAGAGTCATTTTACAAAAAATCAATTAAAAAATCAAAGCAATCAATATCTAACACTATCAAACAGATGGAAACAGACGGTGCAGATTTTGTCGATATTGGAGGAATGTCTACTGCACCATATCTTTCTACTTTAGTATCTGAAAAAGAAGAATTTACCAGAATTTCTCAAGCAATTAAAATCGCTCAAAATATTTCAAATCTTCCTATTTCAGTAGATACATGCCGAGCAAGTGTTGCAAAGTCTGTCCTCGAATTAGGAGTAGATATCATCAATGATATTTCTGGACTGAAATATGACAACAAAATGATTGATGTTCTATCTCAGTATTCTCCATCAGTTATCTTGTGTGCATTTGATAAAAAATTAGTATCTGGCAACCAAGTCACTGCAACAAAAAACCTTCTCAGACAAAGTCTGGATATTGCAAAGAAAAATAACTTGTCCTCAAACAAAATTGTGTTAGATCCGGCAATTGGATTTTTTAGAAAATCTGGAAAAGGCAAATTTTTTACAAAAATACGATCAGATTGGTACTCTCGAGATCTTGCTATACTGCAAAACATAAACTCAATTAAACAAAACTATCCTATGATGATCTCAGTCTCCAACAAATCAGTTATTGGGAAAATTTTACAAAAAGAAGATCCTTCTGATCGACTATTTGGATCTATTGCCGCCGAAGTTGTATCGGTTCTAAATGGTGCCGATATAATCCGAACCCATAATGTTTCTCAGACAAAAGATGCAGTCCTAGTAGCATCAAAACTCTCTAGGCGAAACAAAGGCTTATAATCAATATTTTACTTTCTTAACAAGGTTTAGTTGGAATTCAAAGAAGGATTAACTTTTGACGATGTTCTTCTTGTACCCAAATATTCTGATATTACTAGCCGATCTCAAACCAATTTAAGCACAAAACTATCAAGGAATATTTCAATTAACATTCCATTTGTTAGTGCCAATATGGATACAGTTACGGAATCTTCTATGGCTGTAACTATGGCCCGTGCAGGAGGAATTGGAATTATTCACAGATTTTTAACCATCAACGAACAGGCAAATGAGGTTCTCAAAGTCAAAAGAGCAGGGAGTGTGATTATTGAAAATCCCTACACGATAAATCAAGATAAGACAGTTCAAGATGCAATTGATGAAGCTGAAGAAAAAGAAGTATCCGGCCTTTTGGTAGTTGACTCTAATTCTAAATTAGTAGGGATAGTTACAGATAGAGATTTACTATTTGAGAAAAATACATCTCATTTAATCGCAGAAGTGATGACTAAAGATCTAATTACTGCAAAACCAGGAATCAGCCTTGAAGAAGCAAAAGAGACATTACACAATCATAGGATTGAAAAATTACCTATTGTGGATGACTCTGGAATAATCACTGGCCTTATCACCAGCAAAGACATTACAAATATTGAAGATTATCCTTCTGCATCAAAGGACAAAAAGGGAAGACCCCTGGTTGGTGCGGCAGTAGGCGTTAAAGGAGACTTTTTAGAACGAACAGAGGCGTTATTGGATGCTGGAACTGATGTACTAGTGGTTGATATTGCCCATGGACACAGCGAAAACGCAATTA
>JARRMG010000227.1:0-2248 GCA_037386265.1 Nitrosopumilaceae archaeon | reverse complement strand
AACGATTTTGAAGTAGAGTACAAGCCTCCGGCATTCACCTCAACAAAATATGTTCCATTCAGACCAAACAGCTCATTTATTACAAATTCCTCTGAAAACGTCCCATCAGGATTTGGGGAAATTGTGCTAACCCCAATCTTTGTTCCCTCAGGGTCATATACTGCAATGTCGATTTCATTGACAAAGGCCTCCCTTGAAAACTCCCTTGAAAGACATCCAGAAATGCCAATGATGTCTCCCTGATCATACTTTTCCTTATCAGTAATTACGATAATCGGATTATCTTCTAGAATTTGCAGACAGGTCAATTTTGGGCCAGGTTGAATAAAAAATTCCAACTTTGTAGACTGGTCAGCATATTGTGCCTTTACAACATATGTCATCCCGGCAACAAATTCTTCAGAAGACGTACTTACCTGAAATGTGAAAGGCCAAGCGGTGTTTTCAAAATATTCCGTAGCTGAAGGAGAAGGTGCAGAATCCTTTATTAGAATTATTTTTCCCGTCTCTTTTTCTGTTATCATTATGGAAACAACTTCATCCTCGATAGGATAATTTCCATAAAGATAACCCTCATAATGTATAATCTGGCCATGTTCAACATTTCGCTTGTCTGCATCCATGGCCATCTTGCCATCCCATGAAACAGGATAAGGGACTATCAGGATATCCCCATAGTTTTGCTGCTCATTTACTATGTATCTGCAAGATGGCCCATACTGGCTCCCATCTGTAGAAACTCCTTCCCTCGAATAGGTAAGACAAAATCCGAGAATGTCCCCTGCGCTAAGGTTAAAGTCACCTTCGTCTCCGGATCGTAAAGGTTTTGAAAATTCCCAAAAATTCCCAGAACCGTCATTTTGAGCTGCCCCTAGGCCATGAGTCTCTGGGTCTCGAATAAAAAAAGTTCCGTTGAAAAAATTATCTGAAATGCCCCCACTTGCAGTAATACCCCCTGAATCGTCATTTACATCAAAAACCCCATTATGGGAATTATCAAACGAAAAGCCCATGTTATCATTTGGGGCAAGAAGATCATCTATTACGTATAATCCAAAATACAGATTCTCCTCATCATTCATTACAAGCAACATACTGTTTTCAGATTTGTCTCCAAAAACTGAAATAACATCTGCCCCATCCCACTCTCCGGCAGACCTAACGCCGTCTATAGTTGCAGTGCCATAACCTGATAGAACCTCGCCGTAATGAGCAAAGGCATCCCCAGGAACCAAAGCAATAGAAAATAGAACAAGGGCAAATATGATCAAAAATTTTGAAAGGCTCAACAAAGTCTTTTATGAAAACTGAGTTTAAAAGTTAGTTTACCCAATCATTCCTTAAATTACTCATGATCCTAGATATGATTGTAAACCATTTTACCTGATTAATGCGCCACAATGAATGCAATGTAGGGAACCGTTTGGTTGCTTGTAGTGATTACAATTATTTTGTGTTTCAGGCATGTTGGTAAGGTAATTGTTTTCCATATTAAATCAAGTCTTGTAATTTTTTCATCATCTTTGTTAACATCTATTCTCATAAAATGTGCCTAGTCCTCGAGGATTATCCAAGATAGCCCCATGACTTGTTCCCATGCAGGTTCTGTTTCTGTGTTCATGCCCAAAACTTGCAAAATTTGTATTTAACGCAAACGGAGGAATTGTTCTTTTCAGCAATCAGCCTCGATAAAGTCAGTGATTTCCTTGTTGTTTGTTTCCAGAAACAGTATGACCTTCCTTCCTCTCTTGATGACTTGTTTACGGTAAATCACAATCAGTGTTGGAGGGGTCGAAAATCAAATAAACCCTTTAAGCATAATAAACCCAGAGAAAAATTATGAAACAAAAAAGTGCTTCTCGAAATATCAAGGTTCTCGTAGCTAAACTTGGTCTTGATGGCCATGATAGAGGAGCATTAGTTCTCTGCCGAGCCTTTAGGGATGCCGGGATGGAGGTAATTTATTCAGGATTATTTGCTACGCCTGAACGCGTGGCCCAAATTGCAGAAGATGAAGATGTTGATGCAATTGCAATGAGTCTCCTAAATGGTGCACATGGTACATTGTTTCCACGAGTAGTCAAGGCCCTAAAAAAGAAAGGAATCAACGATGTGCTTGTAGTGGGAGGCGGGGTAATTCCAGACATTGATCATAAGGCACTAGTAAAGGGAGGAGTGAACCACGTATTTGGTCCAGGTACCCCGTTGCCAACTATTATTGATCACATTACTTTGGGCGTATCAAAAC
>JARRMG010000226.1:0-2827 GCA_037386265.1 Nitrosopumilaceae archaeon | reverse complement strand
CAAACATTGATCATAAGGCACTAGTAAAGGGAGGAGTGAAACACGTATTAGGTCCAGGTACCCCGTAGCCAACAATTATTGAACACAATACTAAGTGAGTATCAAAACAAAGAAAAATTTAAAGAAAAAAATTATTCTGTGGAATCAGGCCACATCATTTTTCGCATTTGTTTGCCAACTTTTTCTATTTGATGCTCATCAGTTTCTTTCATGTATTTTGCAAAGGATTCTTGTCCATTTTTCTGGTATTCGCTAATCCATTCGTCATTAAATGTACCATCTTGAATCATAGTTAGTACTTTTTTCATGTTTGCTTTAGTTTCAGAAGTCATCACCATTGGACCACGAGTAAGGCCACCATATCTTGCAGTCTCACTTACTCTTCTCCACATTCCATTGATACCATATCTTTGAATCATATCTACAATCAATTTTAGTTCATGTAGAACCTCAAAGTACGCAATTTCTGGTTGATATCCAGCTTCTACTAATGTTTCAAATGCTGTTTTTACCATAGATGCAGAGCCACCACATAGGTCGGCTTGTTCGCCAAACCAATCAGTTTCAACTTCTTCTTTGAATGTTGTTTGGATTAACCCAGCTCTTGCACTTCCAATTGCTTTTGCAATTCCAAGTGTTCTATCCCATGCTTTTCCAGTAAAATCCTTATCAACTGCAACAATTGCAGGAGTTCCAAAGTTTTCAAGATATGTTTCTCTCACTTTAGATCCAGGGCCTTTTGGTGCAACCATGATAATATCAACATTATCTGGCGCACTAATCCATTTCCAATGGATTGCAGCTGCATGTGAAAATGACAAAGCTTTTCCTTCTGAAAGGTTTGGTCCAATCTCATCTTCGTATACTTGGGATTGAACCATGTCAGGAATCAATACATGAATAATGTCGGCTTGTTTGCATGCGTCAGCTACTGATAATACCTTGTGACCATCAGCGGTTGCTTTTTTCCAGCTGTTACCACCTTCTTTGAGGCCAACTACAACATTAAGACCTGAATCCTTCATGTTGTTTGCCTGTGCGTCTCCTTGTATACCATAGCCAATTACAGCGATAGTTTGATCTTTTATTGGATCTAAACTAATGTCGTTATCTTTCCATGTTTTTGCCATAACTTTTTCTCAAATTATTGCAAATATTAACCAACATGATTTAAGGTCAATCAACATATGAAAATTGGTTTTACCAATAAAAAATAACAATTTTTTTATGTTTAATTTTCTACGTCTGGCTCTTCAATTACCATACACAACAGGTTCTTATCAGAATTTGTAACACTCATCTTTAAGGACAAATCATCTGCCATCTTCTTATGAGCACACGCAAGAAAATACGAGAAATTATTACTTATTCCATGATGGATGTTAAGGGTATGACTTCCATCATTTACCTTATGATTTACTACGCCAAATCGTTGGGCATTGATTTCCAGAATACTCATAAAATTATCAAACTCCATCTTATCAAATGTTAGAAAAAGTAGCTCTTTTGGAACCGATAATATTATTTCAATATGATGGTTTGAAAGAAAATATGTAAATATCATGACTTCATATATTATGAAGATATATAAATTATTCTTTGAAATATCACATCAACCTCTGAACGATTATTATTGTATCAAAGTAATTCATATATCTTCATAATATATGAAGTCATGATATTTACATATTTTCTTTCAAACCATCATATTGAAATAATATTATTACAAACACGGCATTTTACTTTGACGGATTCATCTGGAATTCTAGTAAATCTTTTAGAACCGCATTTCGGACAAATTGGACAAGCACGTAATGGTTTCATTAGTGCTCAGTAGGTTTTGTGTCAGATTTTGAAATAATATTTAATCTGTTTTCGGCGTTGATTTTTTTAATGAAATCAGAGACTGGCGAGGGAACAAGTTGCTCCCAACTTTCACCAGAAATAATCATAGAGCGAATTTTTGTTGCGTTGAATTTTTCACGGTCTAGAAATTCTGGTATCAATACCTCAATATCAGAGTCTGCCAGAAGCATTTTCACATACTCATTTCCACTGTAAACTCTATCAAAATGTGGTAACATGGATTCGAGGTAAGCAATCCAAGTGGAAATATTGAATTGGTTTTCAATTGCCAAAACTATGCATCTAGTTAAATCCACATCAGATTCTTTAATGGAATTGTGAATCATCTCTATTCTCTCCCCAGCAGTAAAGGGGTCTTTTTCTAAATAGTTAAACTGAGAACTAGTTACCAAAATTATTACCTCGTCGCATTCTTTGAGAATTTGTCTTGCCAAATCCAAATGCCCCAAATGAAAGGGTTGAAACCTTCCCATCATTAGCCCACGCATAACAAATAATAATTTTTGATTTTATTAAACCAGTCTATTTGATTGAACCGCTCCCTAGAATACGAATGGTGGCAGATTCGGGTTTTAAGATTATTGCAATGTCTCCTTTGTGATACGCAATTGGCTTTTCAAAATTTAGTTTTAAAGGGGCGATTGATACAAATTTTGCAGCTTTAATTTGCAACCCTACACTTACAAGACACATTTGTCCTTCTGAAATTTCACTTTTGTAAAAAGGGTTTTTTGTAAAATCAAGTTCAATTTCCGAGCCCACAATCACTGCTCCTTGTTCTGATATTACATCGCCTCTCCCTACATCATCAGGCTTTACGCCTTTTACTGCAAGGCCCACTCTTGCAGGACAAATAGATTCTTCAACAGGGTCATCGTGCATCTGTATGGATTTTATCATCACATCGGAATCCGAAGGGTAAAGTTTTAGATTATCATACTGTTTTATTTTTCCACAAGTT
>JARRMG010000225.1:0-1848 GCA_037386265.1 Nitrosopumilaceae archaeon | reverse complement strand
GGTGGCCTTGTTTATAAAAATTATGAAGCGATGCTATTTGAACAGAAAAAGGGAAAAAGGCGAGTATTAAAATGACCCGCCTTATCCCTAACAAAAATCATGTCAAAATGTTAACGAGTTCATTGACTGTCGATAAAAATAGAATAATTCATCGTAGAAACGACCTTTTTAACATTCTAAAATAATGGCGAGGGTAAATTTTTGTGTGATATGGTAAATCTAATCCTAGGAATGAGGTTATTCTAAAAATCCAATGGGATGTACTTGTTTTGTTTTAACCACTCAACTTGAGGTAATGTATATCTCCATAAAATATCTCCTCTTTCATCATTTCCAAAATCCCAAGGTGCGATAATTACAACGTCATTATCTCTTATCCATACTCTTCTTTTTAATTTCCCTCTTATTCTTCCTCGTCTTGATACACCGTCTTTACACTTTACCATTACGTTTTCTCCACCCATCATTTTGATTACTCTCCCAAACATCTCTTCATCTCCTTCTGGCAACCTAATTTCTTTTAATGCACTTTCATTTTTTACTTGACGTTTTCCCATTGCATTTTTTAAGTTATCACTGCTATTAACGTTGATACAGAAAAAAATTACTTGGTTTTTTCTTATTTATTTTAGGTTAATGTTGAATTTCTTTCCATATTTTTAGACATTGAAAGTAATTGATTCTTTATCCTCTTGGGACTTGCGACATAAAAGTCAGCATAAAAATGACCATCATCTTCAAATTCTTTTGTTTCTATACCCTTATCCTTCAAAAGAAATATGGTTTGATTTTGCTCTTCGGAATCGGAGAATTGTCTCTGAGGAATTGGATTCAAATCTGTTTTTACCAGAGAATATCCATAATAATCAAAAGTTTTTTGGATTTTTTCCATATCAAAAATCCTTAATACTGAAAAGGCAAAGATAGGTTCGTCTATTTCCGATTCAGGAAATTTTGCTTGTTGTTTTTTGATAAATTCAAAGAGATTTGAAAATGCTTTGTATCCGATGTAGCCGATACATCCAGTTGCAATCACCATGTCAAATGACGGAATCTCTTTGATGGGGAGATTTCCTGTTTCAAGATTAACACAAATTCCTTTTTTGCATAATTTTGTATGTTCGGAGAATTTGAGGGCAGGTTCTGAGATATCTATTTGGTAAAAATTCAATTCGTCCTTTGAGGGAATTCTTTCAAAAAATTGCTTTGTTTGTTCTAAAGTAGTATTATCTTCTTGCAAAAAGAAATCATCAAGATCAGACATTTTCAAACCATACTTCAAAAGTGCAGAATTAATTCCATAAGAACTTCCAATATCTAAAATATTGATTGGTCTTGAAAGTTTCTGGATAAGCTGTTGTGCCAATGATAAATACAAAGGCTTTGTTTTGTCAGGAATACGATATTGTAGTTTTTTCATCTCTTTAAGATAATCGTCAGGAAATTTTTGGGTGTAAATATCTGTAAAATCTTTTTTTACAACTAATTCCTCCATGTTGGGGTGTTGTTATCATCCCACCTGTTATAAAACCACCTAATCACTTTGGTAAATTGTTGCCCTTGGGATGACATCTAAATTTTATTAGGCGTTCTCCAGAGACTAAAATTACTATTTAGTTCCGATGAATAGGAGTAAATTATTTTTTTCGTTCGTTGTATCAAATCCTTGCAAAAATGATCTCAAATTACTATGAAAATAAGAAGATATGCCAGGGGCGGGTTTTAAAGTGATAGTTCATATCCCTTACTCAAAATTGATGAGTCCCATAAAAGTAAGAACAAACCATGTGGCTGCAGGTCTGTATGGATTCGCTCTAAAAATCTAGTTTTCATTTTCTACAATTCCCT
>JARRMG010000224.1:0-1849 GCA_037386265.1 Nitrosopumilaceae archaeon | reverse complement strand
AGTCAGAATCCTTTTCAAATTTGGGTTCAGAACTCGATGCCATAAAGATTACAATTGATTCAATATCAGGAAAGGCAGGGAAAATAGATTCTTTAGGAGGAGTAATTGAAGGGCTCAAACAACAGTTTGATACTGTTGCCTCAAAAACAGATTCTGTAAATAATTTAAGTGCAGAGCTAGAGTCAATAAAAAACGAAATTAATGCTCTTGGTGCCAAAACTAGAGATATCTCCAATTTTGGTGGTAAAATTGACAAGATTGAGACCGAATTAGGCACACTATCGCATCGAGCAGACTCTTCTGCATTTGTAGGAGAGGGATTGAAATCTGTTCAAGAGGATTTTGCTGATTTTAAAACCAATGTTTTTGATAAGACAAACACTATCGAACAAAAAGTGTCTTCTATAAATGACATGATAAAAAGACAGGACGAGCTAGCCGCAGAATTCCATAAAAAAACTGACAAAGTATTTCAAGAAATGCAATCCGTGAAAAATGTAACCAACAAGGTATCCACCGATACTTCAAAGGAGATGATGGCATTGCTAAAGCTGTCAGAATACCAATCAAATATGAGGATGCAATCCGAATCAAAATATGGAGAAGCAAAAGACCTTGAGAACATGGCCTCACAAACAGCAGATCTTGTAAATCTATTTGACAGGCTATCAATAGAATCAGATAATAAAATTCCACTTCCACATGAAGTACGACAATGGGCGGTTAGCAAAATTCTTGACTGTGCAGATAAATGGGAGATTAGATTTAGCGATGTATTTTCAATTTTGACAAACGCCATTGGCAGGGATCTCTTGAAAGAGTCAATAAGAGTTCAACAAATAAGAGACATCTATGGGATAAGAGCAGTTGATGAAATCAGAAAAGAGCTAAATATTTCCTAAACACCAGTTGTTTCATCTAGTTTGGTTAATTGATCTTTCTTTCGTTTAAGGGCTGCAAATATCCCAATTATGACAGCAATCCACATTGTACTGAAGATAATATTTGATACACTAACGTACATGTATGGTGTTGCATCCATTATATTTTCTCTAAGTAACGTTGCACGTGAATTAATGTCCAACATTCCAGTGTGGTAAGCAGAGCTATCTTTTGGAACAGTAGCAATTTTTTCAACACTAGCAATCATGGAATCCACATCACTGTCTATTCTAAGGAAATTTGTAGATTCTGTTGGGAAAATCCACACCGGATTTTTACCTATTACTTCACCTTCAGCATTTTTTGTTTCATCCAAGTTCACCATTACTGTTGCCAAATCCTTCTTTATTTCAAGAAGATGAGCCTGAATAACAGTAGGATCTGAAGATCCAACTATACCATCAAAATGTCCCCGAATTCTATCTAGTGGATAAATATCAGTATTGTACCCATAAATTGCCATAAAAGCCCCAAATACAATAATGGCGACAATACCGACCATTGAAATTTTGTAAATTTTATTTGCCAACTTTTCTTCCTTGCTTAAAGTTCGGGCATTGCTGGATTTATTTCTTTTAAACCTAGAATGTGACAGACTCAGGTATGCAATGAAAAAGAAACCAATTGCTTGAATTCCAATAATAGGTGCAAAAATAGGATTGTTGGAAAAAATGGAAATTAAAATTCCCATTATACCATATACGCCAAAAAAGAGTTCAAGTAAAGTGACTTTGGTAAACGGTAAATTATAGGCATTATCTTTCCAATCATCTTTTTTGGCTAAAATTCCGTATTTTGGAGTTCTCAAAAATTCATTCTTTTTTCCTAAAACCGCATCAAATACTGCTACAGTATTATTTACAGACAATCCTGCATTGTAAATGAGCAAAGAGGGAAGAATTTTGGC
>JARRMG010000223.1:0-1864 GCA_037386265.1 Nitrosopumilaceae archaeon | reverse complement strand
TGAGATGATTCCTTCACCCCTAAAAGGTGAGGGCCTCATCAAAGTTACACAAAATGAAAAGTACAGTGACTATTGGAGCACTGATGATGGAAGAATCTTTGAGAAGAACAGCTTTGGCTCATTTACCCAGATAAACCATGAATTCAAGAGATTCCAAGATACTGGAGATCCAAAATCCCGACTTCACTCTGCATTTGCAAATCTGATTGAACTCGAAGCAGAAAAAGCCAAAGCCGTCTTTGACTCTAGCGAATTATCTCGAGACTGTAATTTTAGAGTGTGCGAATAAACCACTTTGCATAAAGAAATTTTTTAATATCTTGAAATGATTATTGTAATCTTGTTTTTTTAATTATTTTTTATAAGAATTATTTTTTTATTTAATGTTGTTTTCCTCTAAAAATGCAGAGACTCCTTGCTCAAATTGGATCTTTCTTCTTGAGATGATTGTGTGGATGTCCTTAATTTGTTCTTTATTGGGCATTTTCTCATAAATTTGATCAAATGCCTGAATATAACTAAATTGACAATTTCCTAATATCATTCCAACAAGAAATTCAAAAGCATTTGAATAATTCCAATCATCTTTAAAGAATTCATAATTTGATTCCAAAATGTCAGGGATGCCATCAGTTATTTTGTTGAGATCTTTTTCAATATTGTTGATAAATTCTCCAGGTAGACTACAAACAATATTCTCTTCCCTGTTTTCATACATTACTTATTTTAGTAGTGTGTGATAATAATAAATAAATTGAATAATTCCCAATACTGGGAATTTTCATTATGGAGAATTTTTTAATTGATTTTTTAATTCATATGTTATTTCTTTACAACCAATCTATTACAACAATTTTGTAGATATGAAATTCAAATCCTAAAAATCTGAAAATTTTTCTTAGAATTTTTGACAAGAAAAAATGACGTATTTAGGAAAAAACATTTGATTTCTTATCCGTGCGTAAAATTCATCTCTGATATGACGTCAGAATTGTCAGAAACAAAAAAGACACACACCTCTTTATCACTAAATTTTCGCTTATTATTATATTGAAACCAAAAGCAACCGGGGCTTTGGTTGTAATAGTATTCCTTTTTTCTATTGTTACAATCTTGCCTAATCATCTTGCATATGCCGCTTCGTCAGAAAAAATTCTGTTAAAGCAACAGTTTGAACAATTCCCCGGACAAAAAATCAGCGGGTATTGTAATCTGAAATTCACTGATGATGGCCACCTTGAATGGCGCATGAGAGTTGATGGGCTTCAATCAGGAACTAAAGGACACTTTGATCTTAATCACTGGATAGGTGAAGATGATGTGCACTTTATTGCTAACGGTGAAGGACAGGCTGGTTCTGAAAACCAAATTGTAAAAATTGATGGATTTGCGCAATCATTATTTTCTAAATTTGTAAAATGTCAGGTTCATACTGCTGGTCAAACTCATTTTACCAGTCCTGTAATTGCACTAGGAGTACCAGGATCTTCTAACGATGACACTGACAAAAATAACAACGAAGTTACTTCAGGAGAAGAGTCTGTTAATAAAGATTCTTCCCAGTTTGCACTAGCAGAATCTAATTTTACTGAATCTCAAAACAATGATTCAAACTTTGCTAAATCTCAAAAATTTTTTCTGTTTGCGACTTTAGATTATGTGTTTGGATTATTTAACAACAATAATCAAAACCAAAACACAGATTCGTTTTCATCCAAAGACAGTCCTCCTGGTCTTTCAAGAGCAAATAACAAAATGAACTCTGGTGATTTCTCGCCAATTGGATTTATTTTTGGTCCTCCATCTCCTTTTGAAAACAACGTCAAAGACAAAGGCCCAACTGAAAAAGGATCAGACAACAAAG
>JARRMG010000222.1:0-2364 GCA_037386265.1 Nitrosopumilaceae archaeon | reverse complement strand
ATAATACCACTTGAAAGCAATTCTTTGCTTCAATTGAAGTTATCCGTTGACTATCCCCAAGAGGCTGCAGAACTTGTAGAATTTTCTCCATTAGAGTTTTTAGATACAGAGGAATTGAAACGTTCTGAGTATTTTTCATCTGGATTTTATCCATTAAATTCCATATTTCAGATTGTAATATTATCATCAGAACCAACAACAATCTCTAATATCAAAGGAGCGATTGTACCAACACAAGAGATTGATGGCGAAAAAATCCCTACCGAACTTACTCAAAAGGGATGGGTTTTTGATCCAGAGGAAGGGGAAAGAATACAAGGCAAATACATTTTTGGAAAAGAATCATCCATCCACTCAAATGACTTGAAGTTTACAATTGGAGAACAAATATCACCACCTCCAAGTGAGACAAGTTTTGATGAATCCATTGTGATTTTAATAATCATCATAATTGGCGGAATTGCAGCTGCAATTTTCTTTCTTAAGGGTTACAAAAAATAATCATACTAAAAGTACAGCTGCTGAAAAAACTGTAGTCCATTTCCCATCTTTGTTTCCCTTTGCACTCTGTGTAATGTTTTGTGTTTTGTAAATTTGCCCAGAGATTGTCCATTGTTGTCTTTTTTCGTCCCAACTCTTGTCAATATCAAAGGGAATTCCTAGGGAAGATGCAAGCATTTGAGCGGCAATATCTTCTGCATAATCTCCAGCTTGGGTTTGATTTTGCCCATATGCTTCATACTCAGAAAGATACCCATATCTATTGGGGTCTTTGGGCCTTGCAATACCCACAGAGGAAGAACACAGTCTATGTGGTTCATTTGTTTGGTTTTTCGAATAAATTGTAAAAAGAATTTGTCCGGGTTTTATTTCCTTTAAGCCCTCACTTCTAGATACCAGTTTAGCATGAGGTGGAAATATGCTTGAAATTAAAACTAGATTAGTTCCTGCTATCCCAGCACTGCGTAAGGCAAACTCAAAACTTGTTAGACGATCTTCATGTACCCCTACACCTTTTGTAAGAAATAATTTTTTGGCAACCAAATCTAACAATGCGGTTTTTTTGATTGAGAATTATTATTTATACTTTATAGTCATAAAATCACGAAAATCAATTTAGAAACCAGGCGCATTAATATTTTGAATTTCTAGTTTTGAATTTGGAGATTATCCTATTTGCGTTTAGGCTTTCGTTTTCTGCTATCTTCAGCTTTAGGTTGTTGTGTAAGAAAAATCCATCCAAAAAATCCCCCTAAGGACAGATTGATGACGCCCATAAAAGTAATCAACAACGAAGAATCAGAAGAAAAATTGGGAGCGACCGTTAATCCAATTACAATTCCCAAAATTCCAGTACCAAAAAACATCATCATAAGGACTTTGAGCCTCAGCGGATTGATGTGCTTCATTCATAAATTTTCTAGTAGTCAATATTATAAATTGACTGATAGAGGTCATTGAAAATCAAATTAATTCAAAGTCATGAAATCCGGTCTCTGGTAACATTTTAAACCATCCAAATTTGCATTTTACAACGTGCCAATGTAGCTCAGCCTGGCTAGAGCATTCGCCTTGTAAGCGAAAGGTCATGGGTTCAGATCCCATCATTGGCTGTCATATTTTCATAATATCATAATTTTATTTTACTCCCTTAACCCGCTAGGCGACACTGGAACATGCAAGACCAAATGCAGACTATGCCACAGTGAGCAGTCTTGCAATTATCACGGGCCACCATCCACCCACCAAAATATACAATCCCTGCTGAATCTGCTTCAAACGTTATGGCAACATGACCTTTAATTGCAGTATCATTAGATGCAAGATTAGCTGGAACTTGACCATTTACTGTCAATATCGCCTCTCCATTTGGAAGTAAATCAAAGGGGACATACATTATCACATATCCTTCACGGTCTATCGAAAACAGAATCGTCTCTATGTCTTTTGAGTAACTAAAATTGGAAATTATTGCAGGTGTTCTAATGTCGATTGTTTTGTCATCAACAAATTGAGGCTGGTATTTTTCTCTCTTCTCAAGGGTCAATGGTGTTACTTCATACCTTTCAGAGCCTTCAATTTCAAACCGTAGGCCATCAAGGCATAACTTTTGGTTTTTTTCATTCCCAATCAATCCACAAGATATCTTTCCTTCATCAAAATTATGATTTGTAAAAAATGCAATTGTTGTCCCTAAAGACATACTGCATTCTTGATAGTCTCATTTGTCTAGTTCTGACTCAATGCAAATATTGGACATGAATTCTTGAGAGATTCCCTGTCTTGTAAGTATGTCATCTGTGTATTGCATCATTACTCCCTTTGTACACAAAATATCTTGGTAGAAAGACAGGTCATTGCATT
>JARRMG010000221.1:0-1872 GCA_037386265.1 Nitrosopumilaceae archaeon | reverse complement strand
AACTGAGGGATTTATTGCGTTTTGTCCATGGTCTCCATCATATCCATACGAGTTTTGGATAGTTCCAAAAAAACATACCACTAGTTTTTCTAAAATTACTCAAAAAGAAATTAACGACTTGTCCTTAATTTTGAGGGCGACATTGGGTGGTTTATCAAAAACTATCAAAAATGTATCTTATAATTTGGTGTTTCATCTTTCTCCAGAAAAGAAGAACAGTCGGCAAATCCATTGGCACATTGAGATTTATCCAATAACCAAACCTTGGTCTGGATTGGAGAGAGGGTATGGGATATTCTTGAATGATGTTTCTCCCGAGCAGGCTGCGGAAAAACTAGGAGCAGCTTGTAGAAAAGAATTGGCAAATCTAGTGGGCATTATCTAGTTTTTCTGAATGGTTTATTTATCAACTCTTAGATGAAATTACCATGGCAATTGAAAAATGGATTGCAGCTACAGGTGTTGCATTATTTTTGATGTTTGTTGGTGAAATGGTTTCTGTTTACTTGTTTATGACTGAT
Source organism: Nitrosopumilaceae archaeon (assembly GCA_037386265.1). GTDB lineage: Archaea > Thermoproteota > Nitrososphaeria > Nitrososphaerales > Nitrosopumilaceae > Nitrosomaritimum. Next base: position 1,351 of record JARRMG010000221.1, on the reverse strand, counting down.
GTACCAGAAGGATTCCAATTTGGAGCTGACTTTGATCCTAATCCTAAAATCTTCCAATTCATTTCCATCGGAGTTGCCCCTGCGGCAATTTTAGCTGGGCTCTCTTATTTGATGTCAAGACGTCATGGCTCAAAACCGGTAGGTTATCTGATAATTGCCGGAGGCGTAGTTCTGCTAGTTGGAATGACTTTTGTTTATACTCTGGTTGATAAAGTAGAAGACGAATTTATTACAGATCTTGTAACCTATGTTCCTGTTTTGTTTATGGTCTTGTCAATACCAGTAATGGTAGTTGGGGCTACACTGCTTAAAATTAAAAAAAGGCGACCAAAAAAAGAGTACTTTTAGATGTGATCAAATCGTAATGCATTGGCATTTTGCTTAAAGCCTAATTTTTCATAAAATGGCTTTACATCATCCACACAATCAAGAATTGTTTTATAGCAACCTTTGTTTTTTGCCAGTTCAAGCAAAAATTTTATAATTTTCTCGCCTATTTTTTGTCCCTGATGACTCTTATTTACAACAACATCCTCTATGTGCCCTACCATTCCTCCCTGGTGAATGAATTTTGATTCTAATAGCAAGGTTGCAGAACCAACAATTTTCCCATCGAATTCGGCAACAGCAATAATGTGGTTTGGATTCTGATTGATCTTCTCAAAAATTTTAAGGGCTGTTTCTTTTTTTATGTTGCTTGCCTGGCGAAGAGAATCCAAAGATGTTAAAAACCCATTCCATAAATCGTCTTTTTTTAATTCTCTTATTTTGATCTCATTCATTTTATCTATATTTTACCTAGTTTTTGAATAAACACATCATTTGCTTTTCGGTATGATTCCTTGTTTCCGATATCGATAAATCCGTTTTTACTGATAAAACTACTGACCATCAATTTCTTTGACATTGCTTTTTTAATCACATCGTCCATTCCATAAGGTTTGTTTTTAGGGATAAATCTCATAACTCCTGGTTCCATCACATAACAACCCATGTTGATATTTACTTTAAGTTCTGGTTTTTCATTCCAAGCAATGACTTTGTTATTTTTTGTATCGATTACTCCATAAGGAAGATTGGTTTTGTATTCGTGTAAACTCATAGTGACAAATGATTTGTTTCGTTTATGCTGCTTTATCATGTTTCTTAAATTAAAATTATAAATTGAATCACCATACATGCAAACAAAAGTATCATCGATAAATTTTTCTGCAGTTTTTAATTGACCTGCAGTTGCCAATGGTTTGTTTGATACTGCATATTCTATGTTTACTCCGAATCTTTTCCCATCCTCAAAATAATCTTCAATTGTTTTTCTAAGATAACTTACACATAGAACAATTGATTTTAC
>JARRMG010000220.1:0-2556 GCA_037386265.1 Nitrosopumilaceae archaeon | reverse complement strand
ATACCGGTACATGGTCAGGATGCTAAATTTGATTCGATTGTAGTTAAGGGAATCCGGGAAATCTACAGCATTGAGTTTGAAAATGCTACTAAAACTTTTAACCGGCTAATTACCGATTATCCAAAACATCCGGCAGGAAAATTTTTTCTTGCAATGCTTGATTGGTGGCGGATTCTCCTCGATACTTCCACAGAAGAATATGATGAGCTTTTCTTTAAAAAAATTGAAAAAGTAATTGATGAAACACCTACAGTTAGAACTTTGGTTTTTTCTGATGATGTGATGTCAAATGTTTTACCAGGACAATTTGCCATGGTTTGGATCCCTGGAATAAACGAATTACCAATGAGTGTCATGATTTCCAATGAAACTGGAAAGGCAGCATTTACTGTCAGAAAACATGGTGCTGCCTCAACAGGACTGTTTAATCTCAAAACAGGACAACAAATTGGAGTCCGTGGTCCATATGGAAATTCTTTTGATCTAAAACATGGCAAGATTCTGCTTGTAGGTGGTGGAACTGGCCTTGTTCCGATGATGAGATTAATTACAACTGTCAAACCCACAGATGATGTAACATTATTGATTGGTGCAAAATCTAAAAATGAAGTCTTTTTTGAAGATTTATCTAATGAACTGTTGAAAAACAACAAGCATAAAGTAATTGTTACAACTGATGATGGGTCTTATGGTGAAAAAGGGTTTGTTACAGACATGGTTGAAAAATTACTAGACCAAGAAAATTTTGATGGTGTGTATACTTGTGGCCCAGAAATCATGATGTACAAAACCGTTCAAATTGCCAATTCAAAGAAAACATTTGTCCAGGCAAGCCTCGAACGAATGATGAAATGTGGTGTAGGAATATGTGGAAGCTGTTGTGTTGGCGAAGATTTAGTTTGCCGAGATGGAACTGTATTTGATGGCGATCATCTCGCCTCCAATAACGAATTTGGTCATTTTTTTAGAAATAAGGCTGGAATTTTAGAAAAATATTAGGTTTAGCCAGCAAGGTTTAAAATAAATCATGAAATTATTGCCATGAAGGAGATGGGCAATCCAAAAATCGTTCTAACAGCTGATAGAACCCTAATGTCACCATATCGTGGTTTGTCTTTGGCCACATTTTTTGGATGTGCTCCCGCAATAGATCCACACAGAGACAAAAGCAGCTTTTGGTACAAAATTTTAAAAAATCAGGTTACTCCAAAAATCCTTTTTGACTTTATTTGTAATTACATTCCACACACCAATGGAGTTGCAAACTTTGCTCCGTATGGTCTGAGAAAATTAGAGGCAGGTTTGCTCCGAGATGGCTTTAGACGAGATGAAGTTGTTGTAGCACACCCTGATCACATTGAGCAATTTATTGGTCCTGACACCCAAGTGGTTGGAACATATGAGATGGATCCTCTAGGAATGGGGCCTGTAACCATGACTTTTACTTATGGTAGAAAACAAATTTCATATGATGAGTTGTATAACACCGAACTTCATCACAGAATTAAAGCTGCCAAAGAGAAAACTGGAAGTAAAGCCAAAGTAATTTCAGGTGCATCTGGAACCTGGCAATACAATTATGATCCAGAAAAAATTCAGGAATTTGGAATCTATGCTATCTTAGAAGGTGAGCTTGGTGGAATTGCCCCTGAAATTGATGGGCATGCTGGAAGATTCTTCAACTATTTGATTAACGATGGAAGATTTGTGAACTTTTGGGATAGACCTGACCTTGACGAGATTCCAGACATTGTAGAACCTAGCATGCATGGGATGGTTGAAGTCATGAGAGGTTGCGGCCGAGGTTGTAAATTCTGTGACGTAACTCTAAGATCACTACGTTACTATCCTCCAGAGAAAGTAAAGAAGGAAATTGAAGTAAATATGAAAAAAGGTGGTTCTACTTCTGCTTGGATTCACAGCGATGATATCTTTGTTTATGGAATGGATCCAAGAACTGCAAAGGGAATGGAGCCAAACCGTGAGGCTCTAGAAGAACTCTTTACTGCAATCATGTCTACAGGAGTACAACATACCAATCCAACACACGGAACTTTGGCAGGTGCAATTGCCGATGAGAAGTTAATTCCTAATCTGTCTAGAATAATCAAATCGGGACCAGATAATATGACTGGTGTTCAGGCTGGATTTGAAACAGGAAGTTTGAGACTAATCGAAAAATATGCCGACAGAAAACTGGCACCGTATCATCCAGAAGAATGGCATTGGGTTGTTAAAGAAGGAGTAAAGACACTTAACAAATACTATTGGATTCCAGCATTTACCCTGATTATGGGATTGGATAATGATGAAACCCCTGAGGATTCATGGGAGACAATTAGCTTAATCAGTGAATTAGAGCATGAACAGCCTAGTTCCATGTTTACTACAACTGCTTTAACATTTGTGCCAATCGGATTGCTTGAAAAATCTGATTTCTTCAATATTGGAAATGAAATGACTCCAGCTCAACTTGGCGTATTGTATAAGACTTGGCAACACAACTTCAAATATGGAATTCAAAAATTCATGAATAAAACAGGGGCCAAAGGTCCG
>JARRMG010000219.1:0-1888 GCA_037386265.1 Nitrosopumilaceae archaeon | reverse complement strand
TTTTCCAGCCTCTCTGCCGCAGTACAAACAGCGCCACGACCCAGATGAACAAGGCTAAGATGACAAATGAATTATGATTCAGGAACAACATTTAAGAAAATTATCAATCGAGTAGATCATCCCTCCGACCTGGTCTATGTGACCCTTTTTGCAAGACGGGGAAAAAAATATCCAAAACAGTTGATATTTGCCAAAAAAACAAACAACAACTCCTACATTGTTTATCCTTGGGATAAACTTGAATACAAAAGATTGAAAAAATACAGCCTTTAATTTTTAGAATGTTTTATTCTGTTTGAATCATTTTTCTCAATCCTGCACATCTGTTTCTGATTGTTACTTCTGTAACTCCCGATGCAATTGAGATGTCTTTTTGAGATTTTGTCTCGCCAACACTAATGCACGCAAGATAGAGAGCTGCTGCGGCAATGCCCATTGGGTCTTTTCCTGCCACTATCCCTAGTTTTTTTGCCTTTTCAAGAATGCTGATTGCTTTTCTTTTACTTTTTTCAGTTAATTTTGCAATGCTTGCTATTCTTGAAACTCCTTTGACTGGGTCGACTACTGGCATCTTTAACTCTAATTCTCGGAAAATTAGTCTGTAGCATCGTGCCACATCTTTTCTTCTGATGTTGATTCCCTTTGCAATGTCATCTAAGGTTCTTGGTGTCTCGGTATTTCTGCATGATGCATAAAGACAGGCTGCAACTAATCCTTGGATGGATCTGCCTCTGACTAGTTTTTTCTCCATGGCTTTACGATAAATGTAAGCTGCTTTTTCGATAACTGCATCAGTTAATGCTAATTTGTCTTTTAATTTGTCCATTTCATTTAATGCTTGACGAAGATTTCTATCTGCTGAAGAATGTGCTTGAGTTCTACTATCCCAAGTTCGTAATCTTTCAATTGAACTTTTCATTGCCGATGTTAGTGGTTTTCCAGTAGAGTCTTTGTTTTGGGTTCCAATAATTGTTGATAGACCCATATCATGCATAGTCAAGGAAGTTCCTGCCCCTACACGAGTTCTGTTTGTGTCATCGTTTGCAAATGAACGCCATTCTGCACCAGTGTCTGAAATTTTATCTGTTACGACAAATCCACATTTTCCACAAAATAACTCACCTGTATTTTGATCTGTTACCATTTTTTTGTCGCCACATGATGGACACTTGGGTCCAGAAATTACAGTGCCTTTTAACATGCTTGAATAAAAAAACAGCATTTTGGTTATTATCGTTTTTACACAGTTTCTACTGGTTATTGGTGTGTAGGTCAAGCTAACAATCTATTTTCAACACAAACTGATAAAAAATTACAACAAAACTAAGAAAAAATTGAAAATTTTTTTAAAATAAAAAAACAAACTACTGGTACCAAAAAACCTAGGAAAGCAAACAATATGCATACTTGGGTGACATGGAAGGATACATTATGTTGTTTGGATCTTGCAAATGAGGTAGCCCAATTGAATGACCCAATTCATGAGTCATAATGTCTTTGACACTTGAAACATCATACAGCTGAAAACTACCATCACAATTATAATCGCCCAGAGTTACCTCTACAACCCCTTTACCTAAGTGGGCATGACCAAGAACCCCTTCTCCTAAATTTCGTACCACCCAAGTTACCCAAATGTTTGCATCTTTCTTACTTTGAGTTACTTCAAAATCCACTATTGCTTTTCTGTCATTAATTACAATTTCTTGTCTCTCCCAAAACTCAAAAGAGTCTTTCAATGTACTCACATGATTAAGTGGAAGTCCACTTGGTTGGTCATTTACAAATACCTTGTAATGTATGAGATATGTGTTATCCACAACCTCATAACTGGGGTCTGGAAACTTGTTTGATGAGGATTTTACCTCTTCTTCAAAATTCCATGTCA
>JARRMG010000218.1:0-1900 GCA_037386265.1 Nitrosopumilaceae archaeon | reverse complement strand
TGTGGGGCATGCTCGCGTTCCTGCTGAACTACGTACCGAATATCGGCTCGATCATCGCAGCCGTTCCCGCTGTATTGATGGCCGGCCTGCAGCAGAAAATGTGTTATAGTGATATCCCAAAACCATTCAAAGGTGTTTCCGTGGCTATGATCATTACTTGTGTGATGGCGATGGCATTTATGGGATTTGCCGGTTTGGTTTAAACTTAAAAATAAAATTATGGTTTTAACCTATCCGGATCCCTTGGATAAAGTACAACCTCTCGAACATTATCAATTCCTATTAGGGTGGTCATCAACCTGTCCAATCCCATTCCCCATCCAGAGTGTGGTGGCATCCCCCAATCAAAAGTCTGCAAGTGGTCTGCAAATGCCGCAGGGTCAAGCCCTTGCTCTTTGAGTCGAGCTTTGAGAACATCCGTATTGTGAAGTCTTGTTCCCCCTGATGATAACTCGAGATATCCATACTGCAAATCAAATGAACGAGAAAGTTCAGGATTTCCATCTTTTTCTCTAATGTAAAATGGTTTTAGCTTCATTGGCCAGTCCGTCAAAAAGAAAAATCCTGGATGTTTTTGTCCAATGATTCTTAGATGCGAATCAAGCAAATCATCACCAAACTCTATTTTTTCTCCTTCTGACTTTAGCTCCTCCAAAGCCTGAGTGTATGTGATTCTCTCAAATGGTGATTTTGGAACTTCAATTGTGTGACCAATTGCTTCTTGTTCTTTTTTGCAATACTCCGATGTGTGTTTGTAGACCTCCATGACCAGCGATTCTAAAACATCCATTACATCATTGTAATCCATAAATGCAGCTTCAATATCCACTGAGGTAAATTCACTTAGGTGTCTCCCTGTGTGGGATTTTTCTGCACGATAAAAGTTTGAAATCTCAAATACCCGCTCAAGTCCGATCGTCATCTGCTCTTTGTAGAGTTGTGGGCTCTGGGCAAGGTAGGCAGTCCTTCCAAAGTATTCCAATGAGAATAAATCTGCACCTCCTTCAGAGGCGCTACCAATAATTTTAGGAGTTGTAATTTCTATGAATTTTTTATCTGAGAGTGTTTTTCGAAGGGATGCCAAAACATGGTGCCTTAATTTGAAAATTGATGCAGTCTTTTGGTTTCTCATATCCAGTGCCCTATGATTGAGTCTGGTGTCGATGTTGCTTTCGACCCTCCCAATTGGGTCTACAGGTAATGGATGAATTGCTTTTGCCAAAACATCAATTTCTTCTGCCTTTACCTCAAAGTCAAAATCACGAGCCTTTGTCTCTTGCACAATTCCTTTAACTGAAACTACACTTTGGCGATTAATCTCACCTAACTGATCATTTAATTCTCCCTTGACAATAATTTGCGAAATGCCAGACACGTCACGCAATGTGATAAATGTCATCTTTCCTAGTTTTCGGAGGTCCTCAATCCACCCTCCTAAAACTACTTCTTTTCCAATTAGATCAGAGGTTAACTCTGAAATATCGTGAGTCTTGACAAATCCCAAACTTTTTCACCGTCTTTTGTTCTCAAATTCTATCTCAATGTCAAGGTTTCGGGCATCTTTGACTATTTGGACTACAGTTTCAGTGTTTATTGGAAACCTTGGTGTCCATTTTCCTGAAACAACTGCCTTTGTCTTTTGAATTCCTCCTGGAGCCCATACATTATTGATAGACAAAATCTTTGTTGGAAAAAACATATCTTCGATAAATTTTTGGTCATTTTCTTCTGCCTCTACTAGCCAAATCTTCCCCTTGAATTGATCCTGAATTAACCTGTAAAGGGTTCTGCTTTGTCTGATTATCATGATGTCTTCTTTTGAGAATGAAAGCACGAAGTTTCCATTAAATTCTCTACAGGAATGTAGTGTAAATTTGTCAATATCTGAATTTGTTTTTGC
>JARRMG010000217.1:0-2721 GCA_037386265.1 Nitrosopumilaceae archaeon | reverse complement strand
CGGAATAATTTTTCAGGCAACTATTGCAAATGCCATAAGAGAATCGACTGCAACACCTCCCCGTCTTCTCAGCCCTCCTGTAAAGGCAATTTTAGGAAATCTTGGATTCGTTTTGCAATTTGCAGGTGTTTTACTGCTTGTTCCGGCAATAGTTGCAACCATTTTATCTGAGACAGATATTGCAACAGGGATTTATCTAAACACCGTTTTATTGCTGGCGATAGGATTTTTCTTAAATTCATATGGTGAAAAAGCTAGTTTGAATCTCCAGCAGGCATCAATTTTGGTATTTGCAAGCCTGTTTTTGCTTACTCTATTTGGAACAACCCCGTACCTATATGTTGCACCACCCGAAACCTCTCCTGTAGAATCATTTTCAAATGCATTCTTTTCAAGTGCGGCTGGATTCACAACAGGAGGAATTTCATTGTTTGAAGAACCAGAGAATCTCCCTCAAAGTTTTACTTTCTATCGGAGTTTTACCCAGCTTGTGGGCGGAATGAGTTTCATTTATCTTGTCATTACAGCATTTTATCCAGAATCAAAACTTCAATCTATGAGAGGTTTTATTTCTGGAAGAACATTACATATGAGGGAATTATTTGGCACAATTACCATAATTTTTGCATTATACATTGTCATTGTAGCACTTCTTCTCTGGATTTTTGGAGAACGTAACTTAATGGATAATTTTTCCTTGGCTATGAGCACTTTAGCTACCGGAGGATTTTTACCAAATTCAACGATTTTAGATGATCTTTTGTGGCAAGAAGAAATTGTGTTAATGGGAGCGATGATTCTTGGTGCATTGCCGTTTACCTTCCACTATGGATTTGTACGAAAAAAATTTCTCTCCCCAAAACTTGGAAAAGAAGTTCTAGTTTATTTTGCCATATTGATTAGTGCCACTTTGTTGTTTATGGCAATAAGCGGTTTTAATTATTTGGATAGTGCATTCTATTCAGTATCTGCAAGTACTACAGCAGGGTTGCAACAAGAAGACTTGTCAGGTTTGAACGGATATGCTCATGGAATTTTGATTTTATTAATGTTCATAGGCGGATGTGGGTTTTCAACTGCGGGTGGATTGAAAATATTCAGGTTGTTCCATTTGAAGAACTTCAAAAGTATTTTGAATAAAGAGACAAGGGAAAATTTATCCGTTGATTCAAAAAAAGAAATTTATTCGACTTTGATCATAGTTGCGCTTTTTCCAACAATTGCGTTAATAACTGCAGGTCATTTAGCATCAATCGAACAAGTCAGTTATGAAAATGCATTTTTTGAGTCGGTAGGGGTAATAACCACAGGAGGTCTTTCTGCAGGAGTAATAGATTTTGATACTGATGAGGCCACAAAGATTGTGCTAGGATTCCTTATGATTTTTGGAAGGTTAGAAATTATTGCAATTATCTATATTTTTGTTCCTAAACTAAGTTGACTTGCAAAAGCAAGGATAGAATTTAATGCAATAATAAATAGAAACTACACATGGAAAATCAACCCTTAACAACCAGTAGAAGTGGTAGAAAATTAATTATTCTGGGATTTGTAAGCATCGTAATCTTATTTTTGTTATATTCAAGATACCAAGATCCTGAATTGATAACTCCCGAAGCTTTTGATTCAATTCAAAGAATAGCTTATGCATTTTACATTATTTTGATATCTTGTATTGGGGCCATTACCTATGGGCTGTACATATTTCATAAAGCAAAAGTGGAAAGAAAGGAAAAAGACTTGTTTACGATAATTGCAATTACAACATGGAATGCCAAATCTAGAAAGATATTTCTTGCAACCTTTGTTGGGTATGACCCAGGGTATATGCCCAAAGTAATCATATATTTGACAGAACATGTAGGATTGCAAATTATTCCAATTAATCTTATTTTACAGGTGATTGTTTCTTACTTGGTTGGCCTTAACACATCCATTGCAATAAGTGCATTTGTAATATCTAAAAAAGGAAGGGGAATGAGCACTATTGGTGCAGCGACAGGTTTGTTCATAGCATGCCCAACATGTGCAGGTACTTTTTTGAGCATTTTTGTAGGAACAGCAAGTGGAATTGCCTTGACTATAGCTCTCACTCAGCTACAAACCCTCTTTATTGCAATTGCAATACCGATTTTGTTAATTACACCATTTATCATGGCAAAGAAATTAAGAAATGCAGATGGTAGTTGTAAAATAGATCCTATGTGAATTTTTTAACTTCTGGAATTTTAAAATTTCCAATGTCATATCCGTCTCTGCGCAGATATTTTAAAGTCAATTTGTAAATTAATTCATCATGATCCACCTGTTCAAGGATTTCAGTCCAGTAGATTTTTCCTTTAGAGTCAATTTGGCTTTTAAAATCAGGATTCATAGATTCGGCGATTTCCTTACATTGATCAAAAGTTTTACCATTTTTGTATGTACGAGTTCTTCTATCACAGCTTTTCATAAAATACATTCTAGTCATCTGTAAATAAACCTGAATTATGTAAAAAAATCATCTGAATCAAATAGAAGTTAAAAGATCACATTGCATGGGTATTCGCACACACAGTGAATATGTAAAATTTTTTGTTGATTTGAATATGGGAAACGATGTCTCTTTCTTGAGTTTTTTAAATAATGAGAAATTGGTTTTAAAGCACAAACTGCAGAGCAAAGGAATTAAAAAAGAACCAATATTAGAAGGCCTCAAAATCCTTAATGACTTATCTTTAG
>JARRMG010000216.1:0-1917 GCA_037386265.1 Nitrosopumilaceae archaeon | reverse complement strand
TTTCAGTTCAAATGGACATATTAAAAGAAAAACCAATTGTTTACTATACTCCACTTGAAAATCACGGTCATTATCTTTGCTATTCCCTAAAAGGAGACAATGAACACACAGAGATTGTAAATTCTACTTCTGATGCAAGCAAACTCTATTCTCCAATTGTTCGGATAAAATCATTACCTGCTACACTAAGACCTGGTAATGGGACACCTGACCGATACCAACCAATAGAGCTTGAAGATCTATCAAGTCTTGCAAAGCTAACTTATGGTTTTGAAGAAAGCCCATTTCCATTATTCTTATTCCCACACAATGACAAATGGCTAGTCGGCGTATTCATGAACTTTACAGAAGAAGGAACATCATACTTTTGTCATGTAGTTCTTGACAAAGATCCGCAAAAACCATTTTTAAAATTTACAAACAACAACTCTGAGCCTTTATTTGTCAACAGTCCGTCCGAACATGGCTATTCTTATGTGAAAATTATAAAGCTCAAAGATACTCATCCACTTGTAGACTATGGCCACCTTCAAAACTAGGATTTCAAAATTATCAAAAAGCAATGGCAAAGTAATTCTTGCCAACGATTATGATTATTCTGTAACAAATTTAGAAACAAAAACAATTCAGAACATAAAAAAGTTAAATCCATATCTTTGCGCAATAAAACTAAACTTTCACTTGCTGTTACCATTGAGTGCAAAACAGATCTCAAAAATTACAAAAACTGCTCACAGCTTTGGATTGCAAACAATTGCTGACATTAAACTAAATGATATTGGAAACACAAATAGAGTAACAACTGAAAAATTATGGGATCTTGGTTTTGATGCAGTTATTGCAAATCCGATAATGGGCCTTGACAGCTTGAAAAATCTTGTAAAGTCCTCTCACAAAAAAGAAAAAGGTGTAATCACACTCTGTCATATGAGTGCCCCAGAAGCTAGATTATCCTATGATATGCAGGTCAAAATGGGCAAAAAACAGCAACTCTACCAGTTGTTTCTAAACTGGGCCCTAGACTCCAAGGTTGATGGAATAGTTGCAGGGGCAACTTTCCCTAAAATTATCTCATACTGCAAAAAGAAGGCAGGAAAAAAACTCGACATTTATTCTCCTGGGGTAGGCACTCAAGGAGGCAAGGTAAGCGAAGTACTAGAGTCTGGCACCGATTATTTGATTGTTGGAAGAACTATTCTAAATTCAAAAGACCCAGCTAAAGTTGCAAAAGAAATACAATTACAAAGTCTTGGAAAGTAATGCATATGATTTTGACAGTACAGTCTTTGCATTATCGAAGGTAGTTTTTTCCATTGCAGTAACATAGTCCATCCAAGTGTAATCCAAATGCTCGTGTGAAATTTCAACGTCCTTTGATTTTGTTTCTGCCAAAAAGAACACCACTTTTTTGTTTACAAGCTCTCCCTCAAATTGAAAATTATATTGAATCCACTCCTCAAAATTATCTAAGAATGCAACGTCGGTGATTCCCGTTTCTTCTTTTGTTTCTCTGATTGCCGTTTCATGGGGTGTTTCTCCTTTTTCCATTTTTCCCTTTACAAAATCCCAGTGACCAGACGGATAATGCAGCAATAAAAATAATATTTTATCGTTTTCTCTACGGAACAAAACTATCCCTGCTGAAGTTTCTTCTATCATTTTCCCATTCTTCTTTTTCTTTCCTGAAATGTTCTGATTGCTCTCATCAAATCTATTTTCCTAAACTCTGGCCAAAAAATGTCCATAAAAACCAATTCACTGTATGCACTTTGCCACATCAAAAAACCACTTAATCTTTTTTCTCCTGAGGTTCTAAGAACCATATCTGGTGAGGATTGAGGCAAATGTGATGTGTACAAATTAGATTCGATCTCTTTTCTATCTATGTCCTTTACATCAATGGATCCTTCTTTGATC
>JARRMG010000215.1:0-1929 GCA_037386265.1 Nitrosopumilaceae archaeon | reverse complement strand
TTCATAATGGAATTGTAAAGGTTGTAAAAATCCTCACGATTGGACATCATGTAAATCTAAAACAAATTTCCAACTAAAATAGTTATTTATGATTTCAAAAGTGAGCTTTTACAGACACTCGATTTTAAACTCAGATTTCTCATATTTTTCAAAGATACTCCCAAGAAATAAAAAACTTGAAACAAAATAAATGAAAATTTAGTATGGTAATAAAATATGAAATTGGTTATTTTAGCCCTTTATACGCATAATTTTGGTTTTATCCATTACTACCCAATACTCGACATTTTGGCCGTTTTCGAGTTTACCCTTTACTTCATCGTCAATCAGGGTGATATCAATGGTTTCAAATGTTTCAGAGTCCATTACCTGAACAATGTCTCCTGCAATTGAGATAATTTGTCCCACCTTCTTGTTAATTAAAGGAACATGAACTTGCATACTGACAGGGCCCACATGTGGTCTTTTTTGTCCATCAAATATCCCTTCGGCAACAATTCTCGCCTTTGCTGCACCGTGTTTTCCTGGTTTTGATGTATCATATTCTACGATTCGGCATGCCTCCCCGCTTGGTTGGTCTGAATGAGGTAACAGAATGTAGGACCCTATTTTTAATGATCCAAGGTCAGAAGGTTTACTCATGTTGAAGCAGGTTTTGCTCGAATATTTAACTTTTTTACTTTAGAGAATCAAGAATCGATAAACTAACCAAATTGGTCATTGTCAAACCACGTCGAGTAACATTTTTTCTAGTTTGATCACAATATTGTTTTACACTTTGATGGCTCTTCTCACTTGTAACTTCAATCACCAAAATGCTTTCAGAATAAGGAAATGTAAATTTTGAAGGAATTTTGCAAAATGTTTTCATTGCTCCATATCCAGCAGTTCCAATTTTATCTCGGCCCACCAATAAAGATGCAATTTCTCGTACATCTTCTTCTGAACCGCCATATTCCAAATAATAAACAGAGATAAAATTAGTCTCTCCTTCTATGTCTCGTTCAAACAGATCTTCTTTAATATTAAACACAAAAGAAATTTTATCTTGATCGAATTTTTCTAAATTTTTTGTAATCTCATTACTGTCTTTGAATTTTGCGACAAGGTAATGATTTGAGGATTCTGTAAAATATGGCTTACTATCACCAGAGAAAGTCCCTGTGGCAAAATACAATTTCTCAACATTTTTGGATTTCATCCAAATGTCCTTTAATTCTACAGATTCATGATTATGAAGATAAGGAGCACAGACATATCCCGAATAAGATAATTCTAACTCAGACACATTCAAAATTTTTTTGCAGAGTATTTATTGTTTCTCAGATCAGGCGCAGGATCTGTAAGATCATGCAACGATAGTTATTTAATACTAAAAAACACCGATTTTTTTGTCCCAAGTTAGCTCAGCCTGGTAGAGCTTCCGGCTGTAGTTGTTGGCTTTAGATGGCTGACCAAATAACAGCATATCAGGCATACAGAAACCGGGTTGTCGAAGGTTCAATTCCTTCACTTGGGACCACAACCCTTTTTTGAGATCCCTTACATTGTATTGGTCAGACTATCCTATGAGCACTAAATAGTAATTAGTTTCATTAATCAAAAAAATCCATGACATACAATGAAACCCTTGCAAAAAAGATTAGAGAATCAATCAAAGGAAAAAGAAACATTACTGAAAAAAAGATGTTTGGCGGGGTTGGCTTTATGTTTAAAGGAAATATGGCCTGTGGTGTAAACAAAGAAGATCTCATTATTCGGGTTGGGCCTGATGCCTATGAGCAGGCTGTCATTCAACCCCATGTGCGGCCCTTTGATTTCACCGGCCGTCCAATGAAGGGTTATATTTTAGTTGAACCTGAAGCTATTGATGATCGGGCGCTGGCCCAATGATCACCTCCTGAGGATCGCCGTTGCCATCTCCGTCCT
>JARRMG010000214.1:0-1940 GCA_037386265.1 Nitrosopumilaceae archaeon | reverse complement strand
TGTTGCCAGCTCGTGCAAACGGGAAAATATCTCCAAACGATCTTCGAAAATTATCTCTTAGATTGCATGATAGGCAAAAAATACTGATTTTAAACAACCCTCATAATCCAACAGGTGTAGTATATGACAGGTTAGATCTTGAAGAAATTGCAGACGTATGCAGAGAACAAGAAATTACCGTGATTGCTGATGAGATTTACGCCCAAACTACATTTGATTTTTCAAAATTTCAAAGCATGGGAAAAATTTATCCTGAAGGAACCTTTGTGACAAATGGGTTATCAAAATCACACGCTGCAGGTGGTTATAGATTAGGCTATGTGATTTTTCCACAACATGCATTAGATGTCCGGCGTCAATTCAAAAAGATTCTGGCAACCGAATACACTGCAGTATCTACACCAATCCAACACGCCGCAGTGGCTGGATTTGAGATTAGCTCCGAGTTAGACGAGTATTTTAAGACAACAAGAAGCATCCATCAATTAATTGGCGATTATACTTATCATACACTAAATGCCATTGAAGGAATTAAGGCATTAAAACCAGAAAGTACATTTTATCTTCTTGCAGATTTTAATTCATTTGCAACAGAATTGCAAAAACTAAGAATAGATACATCCCAAAAATTATCTGAAGCACTAATTGTCCATCCATATCATACGGCCATAGTAGGTGGAGACAGTCTTGTTTTGGAACGAAATGATTATCGTGCAAGAATTGCCTATGTGGATTATAATGGAAAGGAAATTTACCAGAATTATAAAAACAAAAATCCAAAATCCCCTTCAGAAAAGTTATCATTTGTGGAATCCAACGCGCCAAAGGTAGTATCCGGAATCAAGATGATTGAAAGATTTTTTGATGACATCAAAAAAAGGGCCACACTTGATCAGTTTGGGAAAACTTCAACTAATGCTTAGTTAAGTAGGTTTTTCTAATCTTTCTTTTAGTTTATCGTATTCATCTATTGTAATTTCTCCTTTAGCTAGTCTCGTTTGGATGATTCCAACAGGGTTTGAATCCACTATGGGGGAGAGAAATTTTTTCCTAATGATGTCTTTGTTAATCAAAATATGTTTTGAATTGGTATCTACTTTCTTTTTAATTCCGTATACTGCTCCAAACAATATGGCTAATCCACCAATGGCCAATCCCATGTGAGCAAGGTCGCTGTTATCACCTAGATCTTCTGATGAAGAAACTATCGAGGATGCTTCGGCTTTTGGAAGAATTTCTGTTTTGATAATACCTTCAGTTTTTTCTGGTTCTGTTGTTACTGGAATGTTGTACCCTACTGCTTTTTCAATTGTAAGTTCCGGATAATTTCTATCAAACCATGACTTGTAATTAGGTTCGTTATAGTATCTGTCAAGGTAATATTGAGGATTCTTGGTTTGATCAACAAAATCTGCAATTTCTGAAATATGATTGGCTGTTTTTTGAATAGTTTCATATTCAGTAATCGCAGTATCATACGTTAAAGTTGGCTCAGAAGTTTTTTCATTGATCAGCGGGTTAATTTCAAAAAAACTTTCTTCATTAATTGATGGGATGTTTTCTTTTGGCTCAAAATTTCCTGTTAAGTGAAAAGATTGGATTTTTGCCTCTGTTATGTTTAGAACAAAGGCTGTGGCATTATATTTGCCTAAAATTTCAAAATTATTATTTATGGGAATGGTTTTCTCAAACGAACTATCTCCTCGAATTATTGCCTGGCTCAAAAGGACAAAACTGTCATTAGGATCTCGGATCACAATGGATACTAACCCTGTAGAATCCTCAGAAACAACCCCCTGAAGGTTAATGTATTCCTCTTTAGTGTATGATTCTTTATCTAATTGAAACCGTGTAACTTCTCCAAAAGCAGGCAAAGTACTTGAAATCAAAACTAGGGCGGATAAAAGAAACAGAATTTTTTTGCTCATGCATGTTTTCAG
>JARRMG010000213.1:0-2268 GCA_037386265.1 Nitrosopumilaceae archaeon | reverse complement strand
AACTCGATGGTTTCCTTTACTGTCTCATTTGTGTACTGAGAAAAGAAAACTGAACCGCCACCTGGGGAATCATCGCAATTGTAATCAGCCTTTTTTCCATGGCCAATCAGATTGTGATGTGCTCCACTTGGTACACCGTTGCTCCATTCAATTACGTTTTTGCCGTTTTTCTCTTGAGGTTTAGCTGCAAATGCAGAATGATCTGCAGTTAGACTTCCAAGCGAAAATGATCCAAAAACCATAATTGCTGCAAGACTAATTGCGAGAACTTTTTTTGCGTTATTATAGTCGTTGTATGAAATTGTCATTGAAGTTTTTTTGATCAAGTTATTTAAAGAATTACTATTCTTTGATGAGCTTGATCGGTTATCCTTGTTCATTGGTTTAGGCAAAATTATTTGATAATTAAGACCATGTTTGTCATCGGTGTTTCTAACACTTGTGACAAACACGTATTAAAATCAAAATTAGTTGAGATTTTCCTTGATGGAAAACTCTCAAATTCTCTTTTTGTTTGTTATTTTAATGGTAATTTCATTTTCAATTATGCCTAGTTCATTTGCATGGCATTCTGCAATAAATCTGCCTAAACCCATAGCACCTGTTTCAAGTGAATCTGGCAATTCAAATAGCTTAGATTCAGAAGGACACTTGACAAGACCAACCTTTGGGTTAGACCATGAAAATAACAAACAGAAGGTAGACTATGGATTCAAACTCAATGACAAAAAATTTTCTCTGAGTGACAATTTCCATACACCCTTTATTGAGCAGACAATTAACATTGGAGAGAAAAACATCTTTGAGGCAACAGTATATTCTGAGAAGGGTTTGCATGTGCAAGAATTTCTGTTTGGTATTTCTCAGGTAGGGGATGCACATTTGGCAGAATTAGGAATAGAAGTATGGTTCAACAATAATGGAGACATTGAAGAAATAAGGGCAATTCAAGAAACAGGTGTTGTTGATGCAGAACATATTCTTGCCACCCATGGAAAAGTAAAATGTCGTTCAAATAGTGCCGAAAAAGAATGCGACTCTACAAGGATATCAGTAACTTTCCTTGAACCTCTAAAAGACAAAATAATGGCAATAAAAGCAATTGACTACAAAAACAGATACCAAATCACATATCTTAATGAGGGAATCGACCTATCAGGAAAATCCCTTAATCCAATGCAGAGTGTAATTATTCCTTCACCCACTAGAAACGAAGGTCCTATCGAAATAACTCAGACAGAAAAGTACGGTGTTTTGTGGACCTCTGATGATGGAAGAATTTTTGAGAGAAATTCCTTTGGTTCATTTAGGCAGATAATTGACTCTTTTGAGAGGTTTCATGATTCAGGAGAACCACGAACTAGAGATCATTCTGAATTTGGAAAATTAATAAAGTATGAAGAATACAGAGGATACAACATATTTAATGCAACAACCTTAGAATCAGAATTGCCTGGAACTTTTGCATATTCTTTTCCCGAGGAAAATCAAAGAATCAATGATGTGGTAAAAGAAAAAATGTTAGAGCAAGAAAGGATGGCACAGAAAATTATAGAAGATGCCAATATTCAACAACGATTTTCTAACATCAACTCTTAGAAAATGTTATTTTAATTTCTGAGGAAATTACAAATTAAGAATTTTATTAACAAGTGAGTAATAATTTCGAATTTTCAAGGGATTTTGTGTCTTGTAAAAATTTTAATTAAATTTTGAATTACTTTGATATTTTTAAAATCTAAACACATAATGTTAATCATTATATGATAATAATACAAAATTTTTCGTATTGCTAGAACAAAAAAATTGCACTATCCGCAATTGCAATGTTTGCAGTCACACTTGGACTAGGCGTTCTTAGTCCAGCTTTGGCTGACAAACCACAAGGAGATGAACACAGGATTGGAGTCTGTCACTTCTCAGAGGCATATTCTACCTTTAATGCTACAGGTCAGAATGAAACTACTAGTTTTACAGCTGGTATGCACGTAATTGAGATAGACAATATGGGACAATTCAATGGTCACTTCAAGAAATCATTGACAGAACCTAGACACGGAAATTCTACACTTGAATTGTATGACTTTGTGATCAACTCCACAGACGGCTTCACGAGTGATGACTGTCTACCAGAAGTAACTAACTCTACAGAATATCCACCACAGTAGTTCCAACCTCTTTTTTTCTTTTTTTAAAATAATTTCTAAGGGTTTAAATCACAAAAGAACAAAACGTGTGCCAATTTGAGCAAATTGAAAAAATAAAAAG
>JARRMG010000212.1:0-2559 GCA_037386265.1 Nitrosopumilaceae archaeon | reverse complement strand
ACAGTTTGGATCTCAAGCGTATGGTTGGCCAAAACAGTTACAGCCTTTCTTTCTTTTGGAGATTTTGTTAGTAGTTTTTCTGCAAATTCTTTTTGGACCATGATTACACCATGCAAAAAAGGAGTAACTGCAATCCATTCCAATGCATCTCTACTTTTCGAATATGGTAAATTTGAAACAAAAACGGTGAATTTGTCTTTTGTCTTAAATCCATCACCGTGTTTTAATTCAAGGTTTTTTATTTTTGAGAAGTTTTCATTTGCTTTTTGGAATAATTCCCCATCAGCGTCAATAGAGATTACTTTTTTAGCATTTTTACATAATAGAGGAGTCAAAATACCCAATCCTGTGCCTATTTCATAAACAATATCATTTGAAGTAACATTTGCTTCGGTGATAATTTTTTCAGCAATTGAATTGGAATTTAGAAAATGTTGTCCTAATTTTTTTCTCTTTATCATCTCTTTACAAAGAGATTCATTCTACTTTCTCCAGTAATCTCACTCATAATTCGTTCTGTGATGTGTTTAACTGGTTCTTTGAAACCAACTCTATCCTGCAAGTCTTCATAACTCTCAAATTTTTTCTTGTCTCTTTCTTCTATCATAATTTTCATGTAAGTTTTTCCAATTCCAGGAATTAATTCCAAAGCATGAATTCGTGGAGTTAATGGTTGTGCATTATTAAGATACTCTACAAATCTTGATTCATTTTCCGTTACTATGTTTTCTATCACTAAAGGCAATTCAGTTTGAGCTGAGGATGATATATTATCATAGTCTAACTTTCCCAAAACAGAAAGTACTTTTGTTCTTCCTTCTTTTCCAATGTAAATTTTCTCACCAATTTCAAAAGTAGAATTTGGAATCCCAAGAATTTCTAAGATAGTCAGCCTATCTTCTCCTATCGCAGTTACAATAATTCCATCTCGTCCTCGAACTGTCGTTGATTTTCCACGAGGGTTGAAATCCAAAACATAAGCATGTTCCTCATACTTTCTAGGGGAATGTTGCTCCTTGTACAAAATAAAAACCTCCACGAAAATTAAGAATGCCCCTTGAGGATATTGAGCATTTTTTCAAGAGTTTCTGCTAGAATTAGTTTTTTCCAACCAAATGTAAAAGAACGTAGTTCTGCAAGACTGGTTGGCCTAATATTTACAATTTCTACAGCTTCTTCTTCTGTAAGTTCACATTCTTTCATAAGTTGTTTTTTCATTTCTTTTGCTTCCTTAGGATCTATTGTCACAAATTTTGAAACATAATCATATGTCCAACGTTGAATTTGATCCATTGCCTCAGGATCGACTTTTCCTAAAATTTCTTTAACTTCTGAAAGAGATACAGCTTGTTTCTTTTTTACTTCTTCCATATCATACACCGAATGGTTTGATATGATCTAATCTAGTGATTAAGGTTTTTGTTTTATTGCCTAATTTGACGTCTAAAGTTATTGCCCGTCTTCCCACATTAGTGATATTTCCCACTTTACCATGGTATCTTCTGTGTGGCAAGCCTTTGTGCTGTCTAGGATCAATGATAACAAGTGCCTGTTCACCTTCTTGGTATTCCCTTAACAAGAAAGACACACCTCTTGGGGCTTTCTTAGTCATTACTTTTCTAGATTTGTGCTTAAATCCATGGGAACGTCCAGAAGATTTCTTAGTTGCCATATCTGAGTTGAATCTCCAATAACCCTATTTTAACACTTTTCTTTGATGCAGGGCAAATTTTTCACAATTTTTAAAATTTCAAACAAAGGGAAAGAGAAATCATGAGTTTTGGAGCAAAGGTAAAACATTGTGAAAATGTGGTAAATTGTTAGTAAGAGAAGATTCTCAAAAGGAACGGTTTTGCTCAAGATGAAGAATGAAAGAACAAATCAAATAGATTTTTTTGGACTCATTCTTTACAGCAAATCGTAGAAATTTATCATCAAGTGATCAATGTGACCTCTATGGCTAAAATTTTAAAAGAAAATCCAAATATTGAGGAAAACTTTCATTTGACTATTCAAGAGACAGAGAAATATGTTAACGGAAAATTCAACAATAGTCTTCATCCCCAAATTGTATCACATCTAGAAAATTCTATTGAAGAAATTAGAAACGATTTAAAAAATATCAACAGAGACAATAAAACTAAAATAGAAATAGAAAACCAAGCCAAAATGTTTGAGCATTTAAGACAAATTATGAGCACAAAGGAATTTGTCGACCAATATGACAAGATATTACATTAGTTATTTTACCATGCAAGGGTTTTACAATGAGTTTATCAAGCCCTTTTCTAGTACATTTTATTATGGCTGAGGAACTTGCAAAAAATTTATGCCGTCTAAAACAGGAATTTGTAAAAGCATACAAAGGAAACAGTCACATTCAGGAAATTATCCCCTTAGCCAAATCAGAAACTTTTCCAATAGAAGACAAACACTTGGAAATGCTTCACGAATTTGCAATAAAGAACCCAATTTACTATAACTCATACGAACAAGTTGTCGAAACAATTCCTTGTATGGTGTATGAAGGAGACATTAACGAATATTGGTTAAATAGCA
>JARRMG010000211.1:0-1979 GCA_037386265.1 Nitrosopumilaceae archaeon | reverse complement strand
TTCAAGCCAACTAAACAGCAAATATCGGAGGTCTTTTCCCTGTGCAGAAAATTCTTTTTCCTCTTTCTCTTCAACTTTATCTTGATCAATTGTAATGTTAATTACTGCATCTGCAGTTACAGCAAAGGCTTCTTTGAGATCTTTTGCAGTTACCTCAACAAATGCGTCAGTTGCATGATCTAAAAACTTGTAACTCAATTACATATTTTCAATTTTGGTAATTAATAATCTAGATGCCTAAAATCTATCTGTAAAGACTATTTCATCCAAACTTAATTGCCCCGCCCTTGGGTTAGCAGGACTTTTTGCCTTACCTATTACTAACATCATTCCAATTATGTAGTTTTGTGGAAGATTGATCAATTCTGCAACTTTTTGTGAGTCAAATCCGATCATTGGACATGAATCGTATCCAGCTGATTTTGCAGCAAGCATTAAGGTTTGAGATGCAATACTGATACTTCTTATCGCTTCGTCTCTTTGCAATTGCTCATTTTCTTTGTAAAATTTCTCAATTACTGGAACCAAAAAATCCTGAACTTCTTTTGATGCATTTTTCCAGTATCTGTACGGTTCTTGCTCCCAGGCTTTGAGATCTGCACACAAAATCAAAAGTAGAGAAGATTCAGTTACTTGTGGTTGATCCCAGGATGCCTTTCTAATTTTTTTCCTTATTTCAGGGTCTTTTACGACTAAAAATCTCCAATTTTGAATATTAAAGGAGGTTGGAGACAAAACTGCCAAAGAAAGGAATTTCTCAATCTCTTTATCTGTAAAATAATGATTCTCATCAAATTGTTTTACTGCTCTCCTATTCTCTATTACCTTGAAGGTCTCAGAAGAAAAAGAAGAAATATCTTCTGTCATTTTTTATTTCTTTGACAGAGTGATATTTACAGGTGTTGCATTTGTTATGGTATTTGCAACTGGAGAATGTTTTTTCCCAAGTTCAACTAATTCTTGCAAGGTTTCTTCTGAGGCATCTGAATCAATTTTGAAATTGATTTGAATACTTTCGTATCCTACCTTAACACTGTCATCAAGGTTTAACAAACCACGAATGTCGATATCTCCCTCCAAAGTAGACTCTACTTTGTTTATCTTTACTCCCCTCGCAGCAGCATGGAATATGAGAGTGGTGGTTACACATCCTGCAAGTGCAGTTAAAGCATATTCCACTGGATTTGCTCCATGATCTTTTCCCAAAAGTACTGGAGGTTCGTCTTTGATAAAAACAAATGGCTTGCTTCTTACGTGTGTTTTTCCTGCCCCATAGAAATCATCTATTGTTGTGCGGCTTTCTGAACCACTGACCCACTCATTTTTTGCTCTAAAATTAAATTTTGCAACAGATGGTTCTTTTTTGATTACACCAATACTTTGGAATAATCCATCAACGTCTACACCGTTAAGTGTTTTTGATTGTTGTTGTGTCATATTTTCCATCTATGCCACCTCAGGAACAATGACTATTCCTTCTCCAACGATTTTGTTTTTTAGACCATTGATTAGGCCCTTCAGAATTTGAGCTTCTTCTGATTGCTTATCGGATATTGAATTAAAGGCCTCAATCCAATCAGCTTTTTTTGTTTCAATCATAGATTGTGTTTTCATACATAATGATATCATGATATCATATATGAATCTTGTTATTAATGATATCATGATAGCACATTATATATAGAACTAGGCTCAAATGATATCATGACAAAGGATGTTTTAGTACGTGGATTTGCGGATAACACTCATGCAGAGTTGGGTAAAAAGGCAGACCAGATGGGTGTATCAATCAATTCTATCGTAAAAGATGCAGTAGATCAATGGCTAAACAAGAAAACACATGTCCCACACATCCATGATTTGCTGATTTATTCTGATGAAAAATCAATGACTACTTTTCTCAAATCTTTAGATAGGATGACCAGTGAAAATGAGTGGTTCAAATCATTTGCTGCGCCCCCAAATCACCATGCAGAAAA
>JARRMG010000210.1:0-3327 GCA_037386265.1 Nitrosopumilaceae archaeon | reverse complement strand
CATCCCTATATGCTGTACATACTTTGACTCATAACCATATTATATTGTAAAATCCAGCATTGACAATTTTGATCAAACTGATAAAAAAATTACCAGAATTTTCCCTCCAGTAATAGGGCACATATACACTTGGTCGTATACCATTTTAGAACAATTCTTCATAATAACAAAAATGGTACATTAGCTAATTGTACCATCAAAAAATAAAATTTAGAGTCCTTGAGTTCCTATAGCATCTTCATTGTTGTGAATCTTATCAATGTGTTTTGATAGCTGTTCATTATTCTCAAAGACAGAAGAGCAGTATGGACATTTGCTTTCTTGTGACATGTCTATTCTCAACATATCAACTATTTATGGCTAGTCCAAATGAGTTACGGGTTTATCCTTTTATTCTCAATCGTAGTTAAAAACTCAATGAAGGTAGCTATTGTCCAATTCAAGGCCTCAACTAACAAAGAAACCAATCTAAGGAAAATCACTGATTTTATTTCAAAAGCTGCAAAAAACAAAAAACAATATCCAAATTGTTGGCTCGTTTTATGAAAAAAGCTCAAAAAAAGATAGAGTATATGATACATCCTTTGTAGTTGACAAGTCTGGCAAAGTAATCTCCACTTACAGAAAAATTCATCTCTATGATGCTTTAGGGTTTAGAGAATCAGCCAAGATGACATCGGGATCAAAGATTGCAAAACCAGTAAAAACATCAATTGGAAAACTTGGAATGATGATTTGTTATGACTTGAGGTTCCCAGAAATGTCTAGATCACTTGCAGTTGCAGGCTCTGAAATTTTGGTTGCCCCATCCGCATGGGTAAAAGGTGAAATGAAAGAAGAGCATTGGCTTACGATAAACAAAACTCGTGCAATAGAAAATGGATGTTATGTTGTTGCCCCTGATCAAGTTGGCAACATTTACTGCGGACGAAGTGTAATAGTTGATCCTTATGGCAAAGTTCTAGTTGATATGAAAAAGAAACAGGGTATTGCATATGCAGATATTGACTTGAAAAAAATCAAACAAACTAGAAAAGTCCTTCCGTTACTAAAAAACAGAAGGACCGACATTTATCCTACTTTGAAGGTTTAGTCCTACTTTTACAATTAAAGTTTGAGCATTGCTTAGTCCATTTCTGTTTTCTTGAATAACGGAAAATTATCATTGGCCATTTACATTCATCACATGGTTTTTTTGTTCCACGAAGTTTGGCCTTTTGTAATAAGGGGGATGATGCTTTACAACCACTATAATAATTTGAACAACCCATGAATCTTTTTCTAGTTGCACGTGATCGTATTACCATTAATTGGCCAAGATTACAGACTGGACNNNGAAAGAAACCCGTTGCTGTCAAAGTATTGAATTATCTCTTTTTTGAATACTGATGTTTTTGATTTTGTAGTCTTTACAGTATGTCTTTCCTTTACTTGGATCGTTTGAAGTTGATTTCTTTTGACGGCCATTTTCTTTTACTGATTTTACTAAAACTATTTTTATAGGGAATATAGTCAGTCTTGTTAGTGGAAAAGGTTTGTGTTCTTGGTGCTGGAAGTACCAAGTATGGAAAATTATCTGATAGTATAGCTGATATTACAACTCAAGCATCAGTTGCAGCCATATAAAGTGCTGGAATTAGCCCAAAAGACATCAAAGCATCCTATATTTCAAATGTATTTGGAGTTGCCGATAGGCAGGTGCATATCGGACCAGTCTTAATGAGTAGATTGGGAATTCCAGAGAGACCATCATTATCAATAGAGTCTGCCTGTGGAAGTGGCTCAGTTGCCTTCAGAGAGGCTTTTGCCAATATTGCTGCGGGATTTTACGACTGTCTTGTAGCTACTGGAGTAGAAAAAGTAACACACACAGGGACTGAATGGACAACAACTTACTTTGCATATTGTTCAGACTTTTTCTATGAAGGACAAGCCGGAGCATCATTTCCAGGATTATTTGCATCAATGGCAAGAGCTTATCTTACAGAATTTGATGCAACAGAAGAAGACTTTGCAAAAGTTGCTGTAAAAAATCATGACAACGGATTACTGAACCCCAAAGCTCACATGCATAAGAAAATTACAGTAGATGATGTAATGAAATCTGCAGTAGTTGCAAGTCCCTTAAAATTATTTGATTGCTGTCCATTTTCTGATGGTGCAAGCTCTGTTATTCTTTGTTCTGAAAAATTTGCCAAAGAACATGGTGGTGATTATATCGAAGTAATCGGTTCGGGAAGAGGTGGATCACCAGCAGCTTTACAAGGTAGAGAACAGCTAACAACAATTCCAAGTACCAAGATTGCATCTGAAGCTGCATACAAAATGGCAGGATTAACTCCAAAAGATATTGACTTTGCAGAAGTACATGATTGCTTTACAATAGCTGAAGTAGTTGATACTGAAGACTTGGGATTCTTTGAGAAAGGGCAAGGAGTGCAAGCTGTACGGGAAGATAGAACAAAATTAAATTCAGACATTTCCATTAATCCATCAGGAGGCCTAAAATCAAAAGGACATCCTATTGGAGCTACTGGTATTGGACAAGTTGTTGAAGTATACGATCAACTAACTGGAAAAGCCGGAGAGAGAACTGTTAAAGATGCAAAAATTGGTTTGACTCATAACTTTGGTGCAACTGGTGCCAGTTGTGCAGTTCACATATTCCAGAGTGTTTAAAATGTCTGTTGAAGAGCAAGTTATTGAAAATGCTAAACAAGGAAAACTCCTAACTCACAAATGTACAAACTGTGGTTATCTTCATTTATCAACTGCATATTATTGCCTAAAATGCGGTAGTAAGGGGTTTGAGGACGTTCTTTTAGAAGGGACAGGCACAATTGCCACCTATACAATCATCACAGTGGCTCCTGCAGGCTTTGAAAAATACACTCCATATGCCTTTGTGGTTATGCTTTTAGATAATTCCCAATTAAGAATTTCAGGATTTATGGCAGGAATTGCCACCCCCGCAGACCTCCCAGTTGGAATCAAAGCAAAAATCACTGGTTTTGATGAAAGAGGAATTATCATAGAAAAGCAGTAAAATAATTTAGTAAAATTATTAAAAAAACTCATAGTCGATTCTTAATTATTTTGATCTTCTGATCATCTTCATGTCTGTTGAAGTAACATGTGGAAAATGCGGTGAAAAGATAACAAACATGAAAATGCTAAAAGCACTAAAAGATGTAATGAATCCTTACAGTGGAAAATGCCCTTCATGTGGACAAACATTATCAACATCTGAATTTTCTCTTGACGTCCAAGAAAAATGATCTAAACAGATCAAAAAATGATCTATTTTTTTAAAAAAATGATCACAAC
>JARRMG010000209.1:0-2479 GCA_037386265.1 Nitrosopumilaceae archaeon | reverse complement strand
CAGGAAAAGTAATTTCATCCAAAATAACTCCAGATCCTAGAGAAGATACACCACAGGTGAAATATCGTGATAAGGTAGAGTATGAAATTCAGGTACTAACGTGGCACAAAAACCACATCGAAGATAATGTCATTACAGTGTATGGCAAGCATTATCCAAATGATGTTGTACCTGAGCCAATGTGGGGAGTAGTGGAATTTGAGATTGGAGATAAGGTGTATCTTTATCTTGACCAAACAGATGACGGCCTAAAATTCCGAGAGTATGGATCGTATTTGATTGAACCTGAACCAGAACAAGACAAAACCATCCCTGATAACTGTGGGCCTGGAACCACACTGCAAGACGGCATTTGCGTAGTGAACCCAGAAAACGATGACATTTCAACTAGTGTCAAATGGGGCGATGCATATGATGAACTCTCATCTCCTGATTTGGAACCCATACGTGATTATGACTATGGATTTTTGTGATTAGGAGAAAAAGAAAATGAAAACAAAATTCACTGTAATCATTGCTGTTTGTACTATTACTGCAATCACAATTGGATTTTTTGCTTTTGAGACAACTGCAGCAGAAGTTCTATGCATAGAAAAAGGAGGCGTAATATCTGGAGACTTGTGTATTATGGAAAACCCATCTCCAAAGTTAACTGAAGATTCAGAAATTGAAGAATTACCTCTTGATAAAATTTCCTTTATGGAGCCAAACAGCATGGAGTTTTTCTACTATCCAGACCCCGAGGACACTGAAAATCGCGAGGTATTTCAGTTATTTATTTTGATAAGACTTCCAGAACACTTGGGTGGTGCAGTCAATGATGTTTCAGCATTTAGAGCATACAGTGCAGTATCAATCTCGACTGATCATTGCGTTACAAAGTACTGGCCTGACCCAGGAAGGCAAAGACTTGAAGATCCCTGCTGGGGAACAATGTATCGTGCAATTGACGGATTGATCACACAAAACACTGATCCCGTGTTGATTACTTCTCCGATGGCACTTCCTTACCTTGACTTGTCCATGGATGATAATGGCTCATTGCACATAGAGCCACCAACATGGACTGTCGAGAAAAACGGAGTGATAGGTGTTGGACGTTCTGTATCTATGCAAGAGATTAACCAGGGGTCGCAAATCCTAATTGATTCGTACAAAAAATCACACCCAAACCATCCTTCCCTCCCTGTATCTTTTGCAGGATTTGGTCTGGCCGAAATCGATTCTCATTATAACAGAATTGAATCTCGATACTATGATTATGCATCCATGGGGCACCACAATGTCTTTCTTGCAATTACAAACGTGCCTGCACAAGATCAGAAATATTTTCAAAATCTGGCAAAATCCAATTCTGAGTTGTGGCAAGTAGGGGATACCTTGATTTGGATTGGGGGTCATGCGTTTGATGAGAATAGTTCGCAACCAGAACGATTCCGAGAATATGAGATACAGTTTGTCCTCAACGGATTCAAGTATACGATAATAGGAACAAATCTGGAATCGCTCAAAAAATCAATTATTGCAAACTTTTTCCCTGACTATTCTTATGAGGACCTAGTTTTAGTTACTAGTACTGTGAAAAATGAAAATTAGATACAAAAATACATGAACCCCTAAACCCGACAAGATCAGAAATCTAAATTTTTTAGAAAAAATTGATTCTCTGTTTTTAGTCTAATATTATAGAATAATTTCCAAACTTAAACCAGTTCAATCTTCGAATGTACCAATTTGGTTAAATCAAAAATTACGAACTTCACAAACAATGACTTTTCTAAAACAGAACAGGACATCTATGATCGCAGGCACTGCAATCCTTACAATTGCATTAACATTTGGCGGTTATTCGTTTGCCAGTCACAGCTTTGAGGCGGGAGTATCAGGCAACAATATTCCTGACAACACGCACATCTTGTTGAACGGGGTAACATTGCCACCAGGAGGAGTTCTACCTGTCTATGATGCAAGCCCAAACTTTGTTTCAGGCCATTTCCTTCTAACTGATGGATGTGTTGCAGTAGATGACGACACTTACAGACCACGTGTAAATGTAATTGCAGGACATATTGATGAGGCAGTAGAAAATACCCACATCGAGCCAATTCCATTATTCTACATCTCTCATGCATCAAACCCAAGTGTGGACAGATGTGTATTTCACGCACATATTCCTGACCCATTAAATGGAGGAGCACCAAGGGTGACGGACATTGCTCTAGTCAATGGTGGTGATTCTGATGTAACCTTTGCAGGACAACATGTAGTTGACATCAACATACAAAGTGTTCTAGGAAATATCGGTGAAAACCCATACACTGAGACAGTCGCCGACTTTGGCCCAAACCCAATCTATGATCTAAATGATGACCAACATGATAACGACGGATTAGGACATTCTGGAGACCACGAATAAAATGTTTTCAAAAAATACATCCATGTTCTTGATTGCTTCAGTTGCCGCAATAATGCTGCTGTC
>JARRMG010000208.1:0-3083 GCA_037386265.1 Nitrosopumilaceae archaeon | reverse complement strand
TTTTATGAGATTTTCAGACTGTTCTTTTCCTGCCGTTTCCAATCTCAATGTGACTGATGCTGAACCGGCATTGATGTTTGAGCTTAACCTATCGTGAACTACTTCTACTATGTTTGCATTAGCTGCGGAAATTTCATCAACTATTTCTTTGAATGCTCCGGGTCTGTCGGGAAGCAACACTGAAATTTTTAAGAGCCTTCCCATTGCTGCCAACCCTTTATCCACAATTTGGCCTAAAAGATACATGTCGATGTTACCTCCTGCCAATATCGAAACAACCTTTTTTCCTGGAGATGGTTTTTGAGAAATTAAGTGTGCTAGGCCAACTGCCCCGGCTGGCTCTATGACAACTTTCATTCTTTCCATCAATAGAAACATTGCTTTGATTATTTCTGAGTCATCAACTAAAACAATATCGTCGATTAAATCATTAATTATGCTAAATGTAGTTTGCCCTGGAATTTTTACTGAGATTCCATCTGCTATAGTTCTGGCACCGCCAATACTAGTTAGTGTCCCTTTCTTCCATGATTCATACATTGAAGGAAATGATCTTGATTGCACTCCTATTACTTTGACATTTGGGTTTTTTTCTTTGACTGCAATTAAAATTCCTGCAGCAAGTCCTCCGCCCCCAATAGGAACATAAATCTCTTCTACATCTGGTATTTGTTCCATTATCTCTAATCCGATAACGCCTTGACCTGCAATTATTTCTGGATCATCAAATGCATGGATGAGGACTGAACCCGTTTCTTTTGCAATTTCTTTTGCTTTGTTTGCTGCTTCGTCATAATTGGTTCCTTACAGCATTACATTTGCACCATACCCTTTTGTAGCTGAAACTTTTGCAGGCGATGCATTTTTTGGCATGACAATAGTGCACGAAATGTTTTCAGAATTGGCAGCATATGCCACACCCTGAGCATGGTTTCCTGCAGATGCAGCAATTACTCCCTTTTGTTTTTCTTCAAAAGTTAAATTTTGAATTTTATAGTAAGCTCCACGAATTTTGAAAGCACCTGTTTTTTGTTGAAATTCTGATTTAAGGTAAACTTTTGATTCGCTAAGAGAACTAAAGGTTGGAGAATAAACAACCGGCGTTTTCCTTATTTTCTCACTTTTCATAGAATTTGCTTTTAGTATGTCGTCATATGTTGGATTCAATGGAAATGTTCCTATTTTGGCGATATATTTTACTTCTTCCATTGAAAAATTACATTTTTTATCAAATTTTATCAATGAAATTTTTCTTCATAAATTTTGAGCGTAAAAACTACCTCTTACAATAATTTCACAAAAATTATAAACTTTCTAAAATTTGTATAATTCTATTTTCAATTCTGTCTCTAGTAGATTCAGAAATTTTCCTAGGATCAAACAATCCTTCCTTAATTCCGTCTTTGACAAATTCTATGTCTAGCGTACACAAACAACCTTCTTCGCCCGTGACTAATTTCGCATCATCAATTATTACTGGACTAGTTTGGTACGTTTCAACAAGTAAATTATCCAAATCTTTAACCAAATCTTTTTTTCTTTTTTGTAATTCTTGAAAATCTACCTCTGATTTTTCTTCAATCTCTTTTACGATTTGCTCGCGTAATTTATCATTTTCAAAAAATATCTCAAATAATTTTTGATGATCAAAATCTTTGTATCCCTTTTCTTTTAATTTGTCTAAGACAAGTTGGTCATTATTATCTGACATTTCTTGTTCTTTATTTTTTGTTATGTCAATAATTCTTGCAAGTTCTTTTTGGCACTCTACAACTTTTTGATCAGGTTTGTAAAAAAGTAATACATGATATTGTAGGGACAGATGTCCAGATATTAGATAATTTCCTTCTTGAATTTCAAATTTTGTAAAAATCCTTTGAAGGTCTTCATTGTGTAATGAGTTTATTCAGAATCTAAATTCAAAAAATGAAGAAATTCAAAAATCATTAGGTGATCTAACTCCAAGACGCACAAAAATATCGATGTTTTCACGCCCTTAAACCTTACATTCTGAAAATGATATTAATTAGAAAAATGTAATAATATGTGAATGTCCGAAGACGAAATTACTTGCAATATTTGTTATGCTAAAATTGTTGTCTATTTCCATGAAAAATATGCCGGAAATCGAGGAAAATGTCCAACATGCGGTGTTGATTTTCCACTAGAATAGGTTCAAAAGTCCCATTAATTACAGAATCAAAGATGTCTTCCGACACACCAGAATCTGAGAAAAAATCCCCTGATGTAGTGGATATAATCTTGGCCAAAAGGGGTGAACCAGTAATGGATTCAGAGACCATGATTATGGAAACTCAGAAAAGAGTTTGGGGAGCTTTAAAAAAAGGATATGAATATACTGGAATAATAGATGATTCAGAAAAATTTTTGAGAGAACATGTTTTCAAAAAAATTAACATGGTTGTATTGTATGTTGACTTGGTAGGATCTACCACTATGACTCTTGAGCTACCTGCAGAAAAACTTGCGACTATAGTAAGTTCTTTTTCTCAAGAAATGGCATCAGTTATCCGGCTGCATAAGGGGCTTGTATTGAAGTTTGTAGGTGATGCTGTAATTGGTTACTTTAATGCCACCGATAATACTTTGTTGGCTTCTGACAATGCCGTTAATTGTGCAAAATCAATGATAACAGTAATTGAAAAAGGAATCAATCCTATTCTTAATCAATATGATTATCCAGATTTAATGGTAAAAATCGGTGTTGATTACGGGCAGAGTATTGTTGTTAGATATGGTGCAAACGAAACATCTTCTCATGTTGATTTAATGGGACCAGCGATGAATATTGCAGCAAAAATTCAAGCAATGGCAAAACCTAACCAAATTTTAATCGGTCAAGATGTCTATCAAAGAATCCATCCCTCTACTCAAAAAATATTTAGGGAAATTGTTTGGGATAAAAATGAATGGAAATATAGATCGAGACTAACTGGCGAAATTTACAAAGTGTATGAATATGTTGGTTAAAATTGGATTGTTATGAAAAATCCTCTTTTTTGATGTAATAAGAATCCATCTCTTATTACTAACAATAAGAAATTGACTCGGATTTAATTGAC
>JARRMG010000207.1:0-2725 GCA_037386265.1 Nitrosopumilaceae archaeon | reverse complement strand
AAGGATGATACACCAAAACAAAAGGATGATACACCAAAACAAAAGGATGATACACCAAAACAAAAGGATGATACACCAAAACAAAAGGATGATACACCACAACCAATTGCCAATGATAATGAAAAGAAGAATTCAAACAAAGACAATAATTCTATCATACAAACTGAACAAAAAGAAAATCAAAAGAACAAGGAAAGTAATTCTGTTATAAAAGAAACAACACAGAGTAAAGAAAATCCACCAAAACCAAAAGAACCTGAACCTAAATCTGAAAATCTTTCGGTTGAAGATGTCGAGCTTGGTAAATTACTTAATCAAATAAATCTAAATTGTGACCGAAGCAAATATGCTGACACCGTTTCCTATTATGATGGTATGGGGCCAGCACTATATCGACTATGTAAATTTGACAGCTCAATTGAAATTTTTAGCGAATCACTTTCAAAAGATCCTAATAATGTAGAAATTTTAACTAACAAAGGGTCTGCTCTTGGAAAATTGGGTTACCATGACGAAGCCATTCTTCATTATGATAGAGCTTTGTCTATAGATCCTAATTTTTTCCCTGCATTAAATAATAAAGCAAATTTGTTTGCAGTTATAGGGGATTATGAAGAAGCCATCACCCTTTATTCAAAGGCTTTGGCAAAAAACCCCAATTATTTTACTGCCAGACTCAAACCAATCAACAAGGTTCTTCCACTGATACCAAACCAACACTTCCTTCAAAACAAAAATCTGAAGATCTCTTCGAACAATTGGGTTCTATGTTTTCTTCATTGGGTTCATTGTTGGGTATTTCAAATTAGCTTTTACGCCTATAGTTTCAATAAACCTATAAAGCCCGGAGTAACCGATTGAGATTAGGAAATGAGTAAGGTACTAGAAAAAGCACTGAAAGATGCATTAAAAGAAGATAAACTAACCATGGGTGCTAAACAAGTATTAACCTCTGTAAAAAATTCCAAACTAATTGTTTTGTCTCAATCTGTAGAAAAAGAAATGTTTGAGAAAATTGAATCAGATGCAAAAAAAGAAAAAATACCTTTTGTTAACTTTCAAGGGACATCTGTCGCATTAGGAAGACTTTGCGGCCTACAATTTAGAATATCAACACTATCGTTTACATCACTAACTGACGCAAATATCAAATCAATTCTTAAAGATACAGAAACTGAGGAAAGCAAATAATGGATAATATAACATTCTATGTAGATTTAAATGAGACAAATTTTTCTCGGAGATAACTAAGATTTACTATGGCACAATCAATCAAATTAACAACTGAACAAATGCGTATGATGTCACTCTTTCAGAATGTTACAGGGGCAACTGCAAGGGATTGCATTGATGATGAAAAGCAAGACAGAGTTATTTTTGTGGTAAACACAGGAAAGATGGGACTTGCAATTGGAAAGGGAGGATGCCACATCAAATCGTTACAAAATATTGTAAAACGAAATGTAGAGTTGGTCGAATTTGATGAAGATCCGGCCAAATTTTTGACAAATCTTTTAAATTCTAAATTAATTTCTGAAGTTAAAATAAATACAAGACCTGATGGCTCAAAACAGGCAATAATAATGGTTGATCCACGAAAGAAAGGCATAGTTGTTGGGAGAGAAGGAAGAAATGCAGAGAAAGCCAGATTACTTGCAAAACGATATTTTGATATAACGAGTGTACTCATCAACAGTCCTCAAAAAGCAACTTTGGAGATGTAAAAATGACAAAATCACCACTTGGATTATTCGCAGGTCGAGTTCTAAAAGAGAACTAAAAGAAACAGAGATGGGAAATCTCTAGTTACAAAAGAAGGAAATTAGGAATTGATAAAAAAGCAGATCCTCTGGGAGGAGCTCCACAGGGTAAAGGAATTGTTTTAGAAAAAATCGGAATTGCTGCAAAACAGCCAAACTCTGCAGTTAGAAAATGTGTCAGAGTTCAATTAATCAAAAATGGAAAATCAGTAACTGCATTTTTGCCACGTGATGGTGCAATGAACTTTATTGATGAACACGACGAAGTTCATATTCAAGGAATGGGTGCAACACAAGGTGGCGCAATGGGAGATATCCCTGGTGTGAGATTCAAGGTATTCAAAGTAAATGGCACTTCCCTTCATGAACTTGTTATAGGAAAGAAGGAAAAACCAAGGAGATAGAATTGACTCAAACAACGAATTTCCAGCTATTTAGAAAATGGGAAATGGATGGAATTGAAATTAAAGATCCTGGACTTAGAACAGCAATTTCTTTAAGAAAACAAATTCTCCCATATACCTATGGGCGTTCTGCATTAAAGAGATTCAATAAAGCTGAAGTAAACATTGTTGAAAGACTTTGCAATAAATTAATGCATTTTGGTAAAAAATATGCAAAAAATACTGGTAGAATGACTGGAAAGAAAGTTAGAGTGATGAACACCATAAAAGTAGCATTTGATATAATTTCTCTTAAGACTGGACAAAATCCAGTTGAAGTTTTAGTTCGAGCAGTAGAGTACTCTGCTCCAAATGAAGATACTACAAGAATTGTATACGGTGGTACAGTGTACCATGTTTCAGTTGATGTTGCACCAATCCGAAGAGTAGATTTGGCCCTGAGATTTATTGCTGATGCCATTAAAGAGGCAACATTTTCTAATCCAAAACCAATTGAGGAGCACATGGCCGAACAGCTAATTTTAGCTGCAAAAAATGATCCTAATGCGCCTTCTGTCAAAA
>JARRMG010000206.1:0-2059 GCA_037386265.1 Nitrosopumilaceae archaeon | reverse complement strand
CTTGTAACCCATCTTCACGGGGCTGAAGTTCAATCATATTCAGACGGTGTTCCAACTCAATGGTTCACCTATAATGGATTACATGGACCAGGATATTATACATTGAAAGAAACTGCACCTAATTCTGCAGTTTACCTTTATCCAAATGTTCAACAACCAACAACTTTATGGTATCATGATCATGCTCTTGGAATTACTCGAATTAATATGATGGCAGGTCTTGCCGGATTCTATCTTATTAGAGAACCTGATAGTTCAATTGATTATGTGAAAGATCTATTACCTCAAGGAAAATATGAAATGCCAATTATGATTCAAGACAGGACATTTAATGCAGACGGATCTCTTTTTTATCCTGAGACAGGAATTAATCCAGATGTAAATCCTTATTGGAATCATGCTTTTTTGGGAAATACGATTGTAGTTAATGGAAAAGTTTGGCCTAACCTAAATGTTGATAGATGTCAATATCGGTTTAGAATTCTTGATTCATCAAACACTA
The DNA here is from genome assembly GCA_037386265.1 of Nitrosopumilaceae archaeon. GTDB lineage: Archaea > Thermoproteota > Nitrososphaeria > Nitrososphaerales > Nitrosopumilaceae > Nitrosomaritimum. The sequence continues at coordinate 1,557 of JARRMG010000206.1, read as the reverse complement.
GAATATACAGCTTAAGTTGTATCAATTCTCAAACAGGTGAAACAATTCCGATGGTCCAAATTGGAAGTGATGGTGGATATCTTAAATCATCTGTTACAGTTAAAGAAATCATTATTTCACCCTCAGAACGGGTAGATGTTCTCATTGATTTTTCCGATTTGTCTCCAGGAACCAAAGTGATTCTTAAAAATACTTTACTAACTTACGATTTTCCCAATGAAGATGAAACCATTGGAAATATTATGCAATTTACAGTAACAAATGAAGAAGGTTTTAAACCAGAAAACTTACCAACACTTCTCAATCCCACTCTTGAAGGAAACATTTTTCCTAATTTGCCATCTCCTGAAAGACAAAGAATTTTACCTTTGTTTCAAGTTAATGGTCAGCTTGGTCCACTATATTTTCTTTTAAATGGACAATTATGGAGTGGAATAATAACTGAAACACCTAGAGTTGGAGACACCGAAGAATGGGTTTTTGTAGATTTGACAAATAATGGTCACCCAATGCATATACATTTAATTCAATTCCAGATTGTGAGCCGACAGGACATTAACGTTACCAGATATGCAGCGGATTGGATTTCACTACAACGAGAACTCCTGGGTAATAATACTGCTGCACCACCTTGGCCAACTGATTTTATTCCTCAAGATTTACCTGTTGAACCATATCTTATTAGATCATCTAGACCGCCAGCACTAAATGAAATAGGTTGGAAAGATACAGTTCTTGTTTATCCGAATACAGTGACTACTATAAGAGCAAGATGGGCATCCCAAGATGGTACACCTTTTCCATTTGATGCTACAGTGGGTCCAGGCTATGTTTGGCATTGTCATATTCTTGAACATGAAGATAATGAAATGATGCGTCCCTACAAAGTTCTACCTAGTCTTGGAAACACAAATTTTCCAATTCTTGAAATCGGAATTTTAGCACTAATAATAATTTTGGCAATGTCATTGTTTTTTATTTTAAGAAGACGAAAAATAAGAAAAAAGGAATAAGCAAATTATTCTTTACTTTTCTTCTGGTTCTTAATCATTACAAGATTATATAATCCAATTACTATCGCTATCGAAGTTATTCCAATTAAAATTAAGAACAGTAAAGTATTATCAGCGGGGGTAATGGTTTCAGGGAAATTTATTGGTGGTGAAGGTGCCTGTACTGATAATCCAATTGCTTTCCATGAACTAAAGTAGGGATCGGTTCCCAGAAATCTTGTGGCAACAGTATACAATCCTGGAACTGGAGGTGTAAACTCAAAACTGAAATGGCCATAAAGATCAGTTTCTGCGAATCCTAAATCTTGTTTGCTTCCTGTTGAATCTTGAATGACTCTTATTTGTACTGATACTCCAACAATTTCAGTTGGACACGGTCTTTGCATATACAAGTATTCCATCCATCTTGCCATGTCTTTGTTTCCAACAACAGGCTCTCCACGAATCTCTGGAGATTGATCAAGAACGTATCCCTCGATTAAAATTGGAGAACCCTGAGTGGCAATTGTAGGAGATACCAAAACTTCTACCGACGTTCTAGCTC
>JARRMG010000205.1:0-2060 GCA_037386265.1 Nitrosopumilaceae archaeon | reverse complement strand
TTGGTCGTTTTGTTGTTAACCATGTTCTATAGTTTGACATGTCCCACTCCGTCTCCCGTGCAAAAGACGCAATGAACATGGAAATGGAATTGGCTGCAATCAAGTTCATCCCCTTATAGTCCTTCCATCCCACCTCATGTTCTTTTGGCAAGTCATCTATAATTGATGGAGTCTTTTGGATTCTTTTTTCAAATTTATGGGCAAGCTCACGTAAAACTTTGTTTGAGAAGAGTATGGAGCAGTCGCTGTACTTTACTTGATATTCCAAGTTCATTACAATATTTATTGTCGCAGATTCCAAAATCACGGGATCCCATCCAAACTCTGGCAGCAAACCAAAGGTTGCCACAGTAGTAGGATCAGATGAATTTGTTTTTATAAATTCAATAAAGGAGCTTGCAAAGGAGCTTCCAGTGCCTCCTCCCATTGCAAAGGGAATCGTATAACCACGTACAGGTTCAGGTGATAAGGCATCTAGCTGTTTTTGAATATCATATTTTGTTTTCATCTCTTGGGTAAAACGAGTTCTTCCCTCTGCCCAGTTTCTTGCTGCACCTCCTGATCCATGAATTACATGTTTCTCTCGTAGCGCAAACAAATCAGGATATGATTGCAAAATTAGGTTTGCCGCCCTAGGGTCCAAATCAATTAGTAATGCTCTTGGTATTAGGGGAATTTCTTCAGAACCATATTTTTGTGGAAAACGCAAGATGGTGCTGCCATATCTTTTTAGAACTCTATCTTCATCTTTTGATGTCTTGATTGTGGGCTTTAGTGGGTCTGCCCCTACATCAAGTAACAATCTGCGATAAGTTTCTGCACCCAAACCGATGCCACAATGACCAAAACAAGTCATTATCACTGGAGCAGGAGGTAATGGAGTAGAAGCCTTTGACAAATCTGATCCTTTTTTTAGGTTGTGAACTCTTAAGGCTTCCTATCAAATGTTGCCTCGGGTTTTTCAAACAAAGTGGCAATCAAGTGTTTTTAATATATCAAAGGAAAAACCTACCAAATGAGGGCAATTGGAAAATTCAAGGATTAAACTTTACAAACAAATTGAAAAACTAATCATGATGGAGGCAGGAGATGCTCAAAGACTAGAGCACATCAAAACCTCCCTTGAGCAAAACAAGAGAATTTACAAATCCGATGTTCAATACGCCATTGACCTATCTGTACAAAATGGAATTGAATCACCTGATATTTCAGAGGAGATTTTTGGTTCTCTTAAATTTTGTAAAAAATGCAGTGGTGAACTAGTAACCAATGGAAAGTTTTGTCCTTACTGTGGTGTAGAACAAGATACTTATTCTGATTTTGAGGAAGTGCTTTCTAGAAGAAAACTCCTAGAAAAGTCTAGAAATATTATTGCAAGGATTAGACTCTACCAAGTTCTTGCAGTGATTGGCAGTATTTCCATTTTGATTCCAGTATCAATTGGAGTTTCTAGTATTGATAGGATACAAGAGCTTGCAGTTTTTTATTTTGATTATGACATTTCGGAATTTGCAAACCTGCTTTATGGGTTGGGGATAATTTCCATCTTATGGAGCTTGGCAATAATGACTTTGCCTTTTGTTTTAAAAAGACCCAAACAAGTTGGAAAGTTTATGTTTTTTTCCTCATTTGGAGTTTTGATAGTGTCTTTACTTACAGGAGTCGTGGGTTTTGTTCTTATCTTGGCTGGAGGAATCATAGCCCTAAAAAGAAGATACCCGATTTAGGAAAATCTCACTATTGACAATCCTTGGAGATTTTGAAATTCATTTTGGGGAGAAATTTTGATCCTAATGAATAATCTCCCTCAATACAAAAAGAGTCGCCTTGAGTGGGATCAATACAATATGTAGAGCAAAAACTAGATTCCTTTGTAATAAAATCTTCTCTGCAGTTCCTACATTTTGGCATCAAGCCTTATTCTGAACTAAAGTTATTAGAAATTAGTGTGTATTGAGAAATTCATACAAAATTAAAATTTTTTAAATAAAAACACTAGTGTGTCTAAATCACAAAGTCACCGAGGGGGCAACCCTGTCTGTTACCTTTTTCTGACAAAA
>JARRMG010000204.1:0-2687 GCA_037386265.1 Nitrosopumilaceae archaeon | reverse complement strand
CATACAAAATCATTCTGCAAAATATTGATGTAGGCGAAATCGGGAGCGATGGAACTGGTAAAGATGGAAATTCTGGAAAAGGTCTAGAAACATATCTCTGGAAACTACACCTGCATCCTGCACCTGGACAAGTTCATGACGGAAATTACCATCACTTCAATATCGTTGGACCTGCTGATGATTCAGAATTGAAAATTTCAGGAAATACACTTACTGGAATATGGGATAAGGATGATTGGTCCGACCTAGGAAACAATAACCATGAAAGCGTTGACCCAGTTACAGTAATTGGGGAAATGTGCAATTCAGAAACAGATTTGAATATACATTCAGAGGTACACCATATTCAGATTAGGGGCATTATAACTCCAAATTCAGATTTCTGTAATTCATAGGTAAAAAACCTATTTTTTATTTTTTATAAAACAAAATCTCTGGTCTAATTCATTAAAATTTTATTTGAAAATCTATAGGCAACAAGCACCGCAATTACTCCCATAACTATAGATGGAATTAATGTAAATTGCATTACTTGTGGCATCAATTCAAAATATGTATGATAAATCATGCTAGGTGAGACAAGTTTTCCTAGTAAAAGCTCATTGTAGGTGTACATCACATAAGGATAATACACCATGTAAAACATTGAACCAAGAATCCCTCCAGCAACAAATGCGGCTTTTCTGGTCTTTCTAAATGAAACAATCAAGTCTGCCATTACAAAAGGAATCATGTTCATTGAATAGAATTCTACAGATTCTCGCAGTGCAAAGTTTGGAACAATTGCAGTCATGCCATAAATTAAAACAAACAAACCACCAACAATCGAAATCATTCCTGGTTTGAAATTAGATATTTTTGAAGCAGTGATACAAATCAATGAAATCAAAAATGGATATGCCATAGTTGCCAATACAAAGGCAAACGAAGGATCAGGATTAAAATCAAAATAATCTGTGTTTGAAAATGGTAAAGACAAAGATGAAATTATTCCAGATCCTGCAAGCCAAACAGGTAATATTCCTAAAACAATTAGATATCTTGTTATATTTTTTGAGGACTTTAACTCCAAAAATCTCGTAATACCAAACATTCCACCAATACTACAGAGTAGCATTCCTGCAAGTAAAGTAAAGTGAGGTGGGCTAAGCAACCCATCTAACCCAAAATTAGAATGCCAAACATAGTCAAATGGCCCTGCCCCAATCAACAAAGCGATTCCAAGAAATTTTAATCTGAGGGGTAACCTGTAGACCTCTTTAGAGTCTTGTAGGTTTTTGTATCCCAAAAATGCAATTGCTACACCAATTAATCCAATTCCTACTCCTGAATACATCAAAAAATGTGGAGGAGAAAAAAATGTCTCAGGTTTGTTTAGTAAATGATTGGTAATGTCCCAGCTTCCGCCAACTGTTACAAGCAATATGCCAAAACTTACAAGAATGCTACCGAACATGAAAATTTTATGAGCATACTTTTGCAAAGAATTACGAAATTGATTCTGTCTTAGTTCCATGATGTTCCAGTTAACATTGTTTTAGAATATTAGGGATTAACATTTACCGTATATACCATAACATATTCTTCCTTATGATCAAGAGTGCCCTCTGTTGGGAAATGAGAAAATGAATTGGCGTGAGGTATATCAATTGATTTTACATACATAGTAAAAGGACCGGGTTCATCAGGTGTAATTTGAAGATCCATGACATACTCAATTTCTGGGTAAACAGGTCTATTCATAGCCTCAATTGATGGATATTGGGCAGTAATTGTCTCCAACCCTCCACTATATTTTGCGCCAATCTCATCTCCAACCTCAATGTAAATCTTCTAAAAATGGACGAGGAGATAACTGTTCTTTTGCAAGAAATTTCTCTGGCAAAACAAACACGGTCATTGCAAAATAAACTGAAAGTGAAATCACAACTATTGCAATAATTACTAGAGTTTTCAATTGTAATCTAAGCACAATTCACCGAATATTAAGAATAATCTTATTATACAATTTTCAATCAAATTTAACATCTAATGCTTCCATTACGTGATGAGAATCCACATCCTCCAGGTTTCAGACCAACTGTAACTTATGCCTTAATCATAATCAACGTAATTGTATTTTTTCTAGAAGTGATAGTGACTGGACAAATTCTTGATTTTACAAACCAAAATGCTTTTTCTTTATTTTACAATTGGGGAGCAGTTCCCAATTGCATAACAGGCGCATCTGCATCAACCATTGATTTTGGTGCAGGACCCCAGGTAATACAATGTCCATCAGAACCATATGTTTCCCTTCTTAGTTCAATATTCTTGCATGGTGGTGCTATGCACCTTGGTGGCAACATGTTGTTCTTGTGGATATTTGGTGACAACATTGAAGCAAAATTTGGCAAAGTAAAGTATCTAGGAATTTATCTTGCATGGGGAGTTGCAGCAGGTCTAATTCACATTATGGGAGCAACAACAAGTCCAATTCCTGCAGTAGGAGCTTCTGGTGCAATTTCTGGTGTACTTGGTGCTTACTTGATAATCTTTCCAAGAGCAAAAATTCAGACATTTTTGATGATGGGATTCTTTTGGAGAATGATGCATATTCAGGCAAAGTGGTTCTTACCATTTTGGCTAGTATTCCAAAATCTGTTACCCTTTTTCATTGGTGGATTTGGTGTAGCAGGTGGAGGTGT
>JARRMG010000203.1:0-4715 GCA_037386265.1 Nitrosopumilaceae archaeon | reverse complement strand
ATTATAAACATGGTTATTTGGAATATAAACCAAGAGTTTTGAAATTTTATTTTTTTCTATGATTTTGTTATGTTTCTATGAATTTTTCAAAAATTTTTATCTTTTTTTGATGAATAACGTATAAAATTTTAGTATATTTTTTTCCTATTTCAATGATTATCATTAGTGATGATCATATAACATCCATCGATCCTCGGCCTCAAGGTAAAACATATAACGATGTATATTATTTTTCAATCTATTAGGGATAACTATGGTCGAAAAAAAGATTTTCGTATTAGGACTTACTGTGGTACTAGCACTAGGATCACTTGGTTTCAACTGGGTTGAAACTGTACTTCCAACTGCAGATGCACACGGTGTCCAAGCACAACTCCAGAGTCGTTTCATCAGAATTGAAGATGAAACTTTCAATAGACAATCCCTACAAACTGGCGAGACTTTGACACTTCAAGGTACTTTAGTCAGTCTTGTAGAGAGAGACCTAAGAGGATGGCTATCCATTTTCTCAGAATCTACTAATGCAGGCAACAGATGGGAAATGTTGGCAAGAGACCCACCAGGTAACGTCTTTGATATTCCAGGTAACTCTGTCGTAGAATACTCATTGTCTGCTAAAGCACTCGAGGCAGGCGTATATCACGTCCACACACAACTCAACGTTGCACAAGTAGGTCCAGGACTCGGTCCAGGTCAAACAGTAGTTGTAGAAGGGGAACCAATAATCAAACCAATCCCATACACCAACATCGCATATCAATCAATCATCATCGGTGTCGGTTATGTAATCACGTTTGCAACACGACCCTGGCAAGTAATCTAAACAATCCACCTTTTTCCTTTTAATTTTAATCCACTCACGTTAACCGTTTGTAGAAAATAGATCAAATTTTATCTTCTAGAAAAAACAAAGAAATCCATGCTTACTTTTAAAATTGAAAAACTAGATATTTTTCAGAGTTATTTTTTTGGCAAAGTCGAATTTCGAAATGACAATTACAAAGTAAATATTCAAAATCAAAAAAGAGGTAAAGTTCTAAAATTGCCATTTTCAATAAATTCCAAAAAAGAGCAGTTTATTGTTCGCTTTACAGGGCCAAACGATCTTTTTGTGGAGGATTTTTTGCCATATTGTGGGGAATCTGAATGGCTCGAAATTGATTCAGATGCCATTACCTATTTTCTAGCCGATCATCAAGACCAATTAGATACCATTGAAATAACTGATGATTGATGGAAACGACTTTAAGTAATCTTCCGACAGAGAGCATATGATTTGGCCCGGTATGGGTGACCCATACAAGAGAAAGAAGACAATCAAATTTCTTTTGATATCAGCTGCAGTAGGAGGTATTGCAGTTTTATTTACCACAATGATAGTAAATCCACTTATTGGTGAGCAACCACGTAGTGCTTGTATTAATGACATAGAAAGGAATTGGAAGATTTCTTTTACAGTGGAAATATTTGTTGATGGTTTAAAGGCAGACATTCCAGCTAATGTGGGGTTTCAAGGTGATTGCCAAAGAGCAATCTACACATTAAGTGATGATGGAACCGTTTATGCTGAATGGAAGGAAGACCCCGAATTTGAAATAGGACACTTTTTGTGGATATTTGAATTTCCATTAAGAGATATGGACCAGCCAAAGTCCAAAATTATTGTAAATGGAAAAGAATCCGAGCACTTTATCAATCATCCATTACAGGATGGTTATCATTACAAGGCAGAATTTACTTCAAAAGCATATGAAGAAGGAAAAGACAAAGATTTCCTTCCAGAAAAATAGTTATTGAAATTAAAAAACAAGATCAAACAAAGTACCCTTGTAATTTATTAAAAATAATGAAAAGAAGAAATTTTACCAGTATTTACCGTTGTCTGGAATAAGACCGATACCTTCTCTTTCAAAGTGTCTGTCTAATTCATCGATCCATCTCTCACGGTTGTCCTTGTAAGACCATCCGTGTACACGTAACCAGAATGAGATAATTCCCAAGAGGAATATTGTGAACATCATGGTACCAAAGATGTAGATCATTACATCGTAGAATAATGGATCATAGTTTGGTCCTAATTGTCCTGTCACTGATGACAAGATGCTTAGGAAAGTTCCTACGATAGGAGTCATTGTATATTTTGGCTCAATTTCTGCGATATATACATTTCTGTTATTATCAAAAAGTACGAGATCAGTATTTTCACTAGGAGTTATCTAATAAAATAAGAAAAGTATTGGTATTTGTTTATCCTCTACCCATTGCTGCATATTTGCCAGATCTGCCTTTAATGAAGAAGGCTGCTGCTATACCACCAAAGATTGCTGCAGAAATTGCTGCTGCACCACCTACACCACTTGCATCAAGATAAGGTGTACCTGATCCAGAAGCTGGGTTTGCCGCTGCGGCTTCAACTCTTCTTTTCTGAATTTCTAAAGCCTCTTCTAAGGTATACGCTCCGGTTTCTCCTTCTGAGCCGACGTTACCCATGTATTGTGCAAATGCAATTGAGCTTGCACCAAAGGTTCCTACGACAAATACAGCGAGTAAGGATGCTGTTAATAGTACTTTACTGTTCATACCGTTTACCTGTCGTTTTGAAGCCAGTGTACTTATTTAACTTTTATTCTGAACCCCAATTTGATGGCCGAGATGCCAGAAGATTTGGAAAATATTGTGAAAAAAGCAGTAGGGCTACAAAAACACCTAAAGGAAAACAAAGGGGATAGAAGGAATGTCCGTTCCCTTGAATTGATTGAAGCCAAGGTACATAGATTATCAGTATATTACAAAAGAATTGGCAGAATCCCCCAAAACTGGAAATATAAATCCGTGGTAGCCCAATTAGAATAATGACAAATTCTCTTGAAGAATCGCTTTCGTTTTTCGAAGATAAAATTTCAGAATGTATTAAATCACAAAAATCAATTTCGGTTACAACCCACATAGATTGTGACGGATTAACCTCAGGAAGTATTATCACCAAAGCCCTAATCAGAGCAGGTGCAAAATGCACATTGAGAACTTCAAAAGAATTTAGTCAAAATGTTATTGATTCTCTAAAAAAGGACTCAAGGGATTTCCATGTCATTACGGACCTAGGAGGAGGATTTGCAAACAATTTAGACCAAAGCTTAGGAGAAGATTGGATAGTTCTTGACCACCATCAGATATCAGATTCAGAGATGGATAATCCCAGAGCCATAAATGCATGGAAATATGGGATAGATGGAGGTACTGAAATTTGTGCAGGAGGAATGGCATTTTTGGCAGCAATGTCACTTGATGATAAAAATTCAGACTTATCGGCAGTTGCAGTTGTTGCTGCGTTAGGAGACAGACAAGACCAAGGTGAGAGAAAATCCTTTATCGGGAAAAACTTTGAAATTGCAAACACAGCAAAGGAACTTGGTCTCTTAGATATTGATTTAGACCTGCTTTTGGTGGGAAGAGAAACAAGACCTCTACCTGATGCACTTGCTTTTACTTCTCAACCCTTCATAGAAGGACTTACTTGGAATAGAGATACGTGTCTATCTTTACTAAATTCGTCGGGAATTAAACTAAAAGATGGAGGAAGATGGAGGGTTCCAGCCGAATTAAATGAAGATGAAAAACGAATAGTTATTGAAGAAATTACAAAGTTCACTTCTGGTAAAAATGCCACAGATATCATGTCTGAACTTATCGGATACACCTACACATTTCCAAGGGAAGACAGAAGGAGTTTCCTGCGGGATGGAAGAGAGTTTTCTACAATGCTAAACTCCTGTGGAAGAATTAGTAAATCTGGGGTAGGAATGGCAATTTGCATGGGAGATAGAAACAAGATTTTAAGAGAGGGCGAAGTCATTCTTACAGAATATCGAAAATTGATCAGAGAATACATGAATGTGCTAACCAATGAAAGATGGAGAATTTCAGAAAGTGAGACTTGTGTTATGGTAAATGGTGAGGGAATTGTCCCTGAAACCATGACTGGAACAATTTCTTCTTTAATTGCCGGATCTCCCAAGAATTCAGGGAAAATCATTATTCTTAGAACAAAAGGAGATGAAAATACAATCAAATTTTCCTCAAGAAAATCCTTTGGATGCAAATCAGCAATTAACCTAAGCCAGTTGATGAAAACAGGTGCTGAGAAATTTGATGGGATTGGAGGAGGGCATGATGCTGCAGCTGGGGCAAAAATAACTAAAGACAAATTAAATGACTTTTTAGATTATTTAGATGTAAATGTCGTTAACTTGTCAAGTCCAGATAATTCTAGATAATTTATCAAAAGAAAAAGCCAAAACTGTGAAAAAGGCTTTAGAACCTGATAATGTGAATTTTCCAAAAGGCCTAAGCCTGGTGGTGGAGAATGTTGATAACAAGCTGGTGTTTAATTTTGAAAATGAGGATGGTATGAAAAAATTGATTGGTACCGTAGATGAGGTCCTATCTCATGTTCAGGTCGCTTTGAAGGTGATTGAATAGTGTTAGATCCCAAGATGATCAAGGAGAATCCAGAGTTACTCCAAAAAATGTTGAAGGAAAGGAATGTTGATTTCGACCTAGATGGACTCGTAGACTCGGATAAAAAAAGAAGAGAGTTCATTTTAAGAACAGATGAATTAAGAAAAAAGAAAAACAAAGTTGCCTTAGAGATTGCTCAGAAAAAGAAAGCCGGAGAAGATACCACAGAAATCCTAAAAGAAATGAAGCAAGTATCT
>JARRMG010000202.1:0-2084 GCA_037386265.1 Nitrosopumilaceae archaeon | reverse complement strand
CTTGAATTAATCTGTAAATAAATTCATTCGTCGCCAAATTGGCTATAATTAGTAACGATATCATCTATTGGAACTCTTTTTCCACCGACAATCTTTAGATCAACTTTCACTTTCGTATCCTCAATAGTGATAATGTTGTATGTATTATCAAATAATCCCCTGACTCGCTCAGATGTTGCAGTTCCAGCATTTACCACCATTAGTTTGCCAAAATTCCACACCCAGGGGCGATGTTTGTGTCCACATAAAACTAGGTCAACACCAGTATCTAAAATGGTTCTAAGAACATCACCTGCATCCACCACAGTTAATTGATCAGATCCGGTATCAGGAATTGCAACAAGATGATGATGCATTGCCAAAATCTTGACCTTGTCTTTGTATTTTTTCATTGTTCTTTCCAACCACAAGTTTTGTCTATACCCTACCTCTCCTTCATTTCTGTCAGGTCGAGCAGTTCCAAGTGTAACCAAAACAACTTTATCATTTAATTCATTAACTGTTTCAAAAGGAAAATATTTTTTGAATAGTAGATACCCCGTATTTCGATAGTCATGGTTTCCGCTTATAGTTATAATTTTTTTGGCATTTAATTTAGTTAGAAGATCTTTACATTGTTTGTATTCTTTCATCAGGCCTTCATTGGTTAGGTCCCCAGTTACAACAATAAAATCAGGGTTTAGTTGATTTACTTCATTTACCAGAGTTTCAAATTTTTCTGGAAGGAATTGTGACCCCACATGTAAATCAGAAATTTGTACAATTATCATTTTAATTATTGTTGTAAGATTATTTAATAAACTATCACCAATTTTTTGAGAAAATCAATTTTTTATCTCAAGGTAGAATTAAATAATAAACCAATCAAATTTTGCCAGTTTTGAGTAAAAAGGCTGCCGTAATGAAGGGAGATGGAATTGGTCCCGAAGTAGTAGATTCAATGCTTAGAGTTTTAAAAGAATGTAATTTTCAATCAGAATTAATTCTATGCGAGGTAGGTTCAGAACAATGGGACAAAAATGGTAGAAAAGACGCATCTTACATACCAGATGCAACTATGAAAACTTTGGAAGAGGCAAATTGCTGTTTCAAAGGACCGACTACCACTATACCAGTTCCGGGGGCACCAAGGAGTGTGGCAGTTACATTAAGACAAAAATTTGACCTTTATGCAAATATTAGACCAACAAAAACTTATGATAGATTAACTCCAGATAGAAAACTTGATTGTGTATGTTTTAGAGAAGCAACAGAAGGGCTCTACACAGGAGTAGAGGCAAAAATTACAGATGATGCAGCAATTGCAATTAGAAAAATTACTAGACAAGGAAGTAGAAGATTAATTGATTCTGCAGTAGATTGGGCAAATAAATTCAACATGAAAAAGATGGTGGCAATTACAAAAAGAAATATTCTAAAGCAAACTGACGGAATATTTTGGGATGAAACACAAAAAGCAGTGCAAGGAACTGGAATTGAATTATCAGAAATTTATATCGACAACATGGCTCAGCAGATGGTAATTGCAACTGAACAGTTTAACGGTGCAGTATTGGTTAGCACCAATTTATTTATGGATATCATCTCCGAGCTTGCGTCAGCTCTTGTAGGTTCAATTGGATTAATTTATTCTGCAAATATTGGTGATAATTATGCAATGTTTGAGGCAGCACATGGAAGCGCTCCACAATTTGCAGGGCAAAACAAAGTAAATCCAACTGCAACTGTGCTTTCTGGGGCATGGATGGCAGATTATCTAGGTGAAAGAGACATTAGAGATGCAATCTTTGCTGCAACTGAACAAGTAATCAATGAAGGGAAGTCAGTAACTTGGGACATTGGTGGAGGTGCAACCACTACTCAAATGACTGACGCAATCATAGAATATGCTAAAAACAATCTTAGAAAATAATTAAAATTTTACAGATTCAACTAAAATTAATTCTTCAAAAAATAGTTTTTTCCTTGACACAATTTGTGATTTGAGGCCAGAATTGTGCGTGTAATCTATGAGTTTTTGATAGTTTGTAAGAGAGGAGGTTACAAAGAGGAATTTTCCCCGAGGTTTTATTTTATCAAAGACT
>JARRMG010000201.1:1123-3220 GCA_037386265.1 Nitrosopumilaceae archaeon | reverse complement strand
TTTAGCTAAATTCACACAAGATAATTATTGCCATAGCAAGCTGGGATTTGGTAATCTGGCGACATTGGTTACCAAAATCGTCTATGGCCAAATTCTATAACAAGTTTTGATTTTTATAACGAACTTTTTGATGTCCTTTGTGGAAATTTCGGTAGGACATACACCTGATTCAGATGATGCATTCATGTTTTATGGAATGTTTACGGGCAAAGTCAAATCTCCGGATTTTGAAGTAAAACATGTGATTGAAGATATTGAGAAATTAAACCGAAAAGCTACCAATCCAGAACTAGATGTGACGGCAGTTTCTGTTCATGCTTGTGCATATATTCCAGGGTACACCATTTTGCGTAGTGGAGGAAGTTTTGGGATCGGGTATGGTCCAATAGTCACTGCAAAAAAGTCAATGACGATTGACGAGATAAAAAAGAGTAAAATTGCAATTCCAGGAAAAATGACATCCGCCTTTTTACTGCTTCAGTTAATGATAGGAAAGTTTGATTATGTGGAGATGAATTTTAGTGAAATTCCACAAGCAGTTGCTAACGAAGAGGTTGATGCAGGTTTGGTAATTCATGAAACTCAATTATCTTATGCTCAAGAAGGAAATGTAAAAATTTTAGATGTTGGAGAGTGGTGGGATAAAACCACAAACGGTTTACCCGTTCCTTTAGGAATTAATGTTATGAAAACTAGTTTAGGGATGGATACGATTCACAAATTTGACAAATACCTTCAAACCTCAATCGAGTATGCATTAGAGAATATAGATGACGCAATTGAATATGCTATGCAATATAGTAGAGGCAAACCAAGAGATCTCATTGAAAAATTTGTAAAAATGTATGTGAATCCAGTTACTGTAAACATGGGAGACAGAGGAGAAGAATCCATCAGAAGAGTGTTTCAAATGGCAAAAGAAAAAGGACTTGTTTCAGAATTTAATCTGAGCATAGCCATCAAGTAATTATACTACAAAAAATTTTAAAATTCATGGGTGACGGTATAGGAGGTTCTGTTATTTCTTGCCTGTCAAGTAATGCCTTTGAGATGCTAATAACTCATCACCGAAAGGACAATCAAGAAGAATATGGAAAGACAGAAAAAATAATCATTGCAAAAATTGATAATCCAGACAATCCTCAATATGAAGAAAGAACCCAGGAAGATTTGGAAAGAGCACTAAAAGGAAAATTTGTAACATGTAATGTCCAATACAGAGATTCAAAAACAGATGCTCTTGTATGCAATGTATTTGTACAAAACCCCCCAGAACCATTCTAGGGCCAATAAAAAATAACCCCCGATATTCCTAATATATGGCAAGCGACTACATGGAGTGAGCATATTGGTTTTAGTCGATAAAAAAATACTCGCAGGAGGAATAGCCATGTTGGTAGTAGGCATGGCATTATTGGCAATAATCAATTCGTCTGTTCCTGTTGGAAAAGCAGGAATGACCGAAGAAGAAATAATTGAACTTATGATTCAAGAAGAGGAAAACAAGAACATGAATACTCTTGCAAGCATTTTGACGGGTGTGGGTTTTTTACTAGTTCTCATTAGTTTTGGGGCTAGAAAAAAGAGTGCAGGAAGTGCCAAAAAAGAAGAAAAAAAGCCTGCAACATAAAATAATTCCCATATGATTTCATAGAAAAAACCATAAAAATTATTTTTAGTATTCTAGCAAGATTATAAAACTACAAATTGCAAATAAAGTTGAAAGGATCCCAACATCCAAAAATTACTTTAGTTGTTTTCTTAGCTCGTTGTTAATTACGCTGGAATAAGAAACAGATTCATTTGTTTTTGAAATCAATTTTGCTTGTAGCAAACGGAGTTTTTTGTCAAGATCATCGTCAATCATTATAGTTATTCTCTTAGCCATAAGATATATCATAAAATATCAAATTTAATGATTGATAATCATCCCAAATTTGGGAAAAATGATTTTTAGATAAAAAAATTTGAATGTCTTTAATGCAATCACCTTAAAGTACATAGAATCTCAGTTGGCACTATTCATGAATTTTAGTGTGGGTTATATTCAATATTGATGTAATAAGAGTGAAACAAAATGCAAGAAACAAAACAAAA
>JARRMG010000201.1:0-1075 GCA_037386265.1 Nitrosopumilaceae archaeon | reverse complement strand
GCTGTGATTTTGGTCATAATCTTAACTCCTTGGAATATTTTTCCCGTTGAAGTAACTGAGCAAGTAACAGTTTTAGCAATAACTGAACATGGATGCGTGGGAGAATCTGAATTTGGAGTTAGCGTTGTAGTACCAAATTGTTCAGCACAAATTGGAGACACAGTATCTGCCACGTTTTTTGTTCCAGCAATGGTTCAAAATGGGTATTATGACAAAATAGATGCCAAACTAGCATTACTAGAGCCATAGTCTTTTTTGTTATTTTGATAAAGTTTTGGCTTTTTGGGAAATCTAAAGAATCTTTTTAAATATTCCCAAAAAAATCAAAAATTTTATTTTAATGCAATAATTATGAATATTCCAAATTACTTTAAGGGGAGGAAACCCCTTACAAGAACATGATCCATGGCGAAATCAGCGTGTATCCAATTGGTACATCAAGCACAAGTGCAAGTTTTTACATTGCCAAAGCAATAGAATCAATTCAAAAAATAGATGGAATAAGATACCAGATAAATCCCATGGGAACCGTTCTGGAATCAGATAGCATAGACAAAATCTATGATGCTGCAAAATCAATGATGGAAGTAGTTCACAATCTCGGTGTGAATAGAGTAGAAGTGATTCTCAAAGTAGACTCTAGGAAAGACAAAGAAAAAAAGATGGAAGAAAAACTAGAATCTATAAAGAAATTTTTAAAATAAAAAATTTCTAAAATTTGTTAATTACATTAAAGAAAGTATCTCTTTGAATTGGTTTTCTGCCAATTTCTTTTACCATAATTTCTAATTCATTGATAGATGACGCTGTAGGTTTTCCTGCTGCACGATAAACTTCTTCTGAAAATGCAGTCCCCACCAAATCACTGCCGCCATTTGATAAAGCAACTTGCGCTAATTTTTTACCATATGCAACCCAATATACAGAAATGTTATTTAGCACATTTGCAAGCATTAACCTAGAAACAGCAGTTATCCTCAAATCATAAACAGAAGAGCACTCATTGTTTACTAGATGTTCTTGTTCAAGCTCTGTGTTATCAAGACTGAATTTTAGGGGAATTAGTGTGATAAAC
>JARRMG010000200.1:0-2104 GCA_037386265.1 Nitrosopumilaceae archaeon | reverse complement strand
GGAACGACTCAAGAATAACAAAAAAATTATAATTTATTTCCGCACTTTGTGCAAAATTTTGCATTTGGTCTTAGTGGAGAACCACATGATGAGCAACTATTTCACTCGTTGTTTGTCTTGGCATAAGAGAAGGATCGGGAGTTGGCAGTGTTCCTGGTTCATTGAACCCTTGTTGTGCAGAAACAATTCCAGGTGGCCCTCCTACAGGGTTATCTGCTGTTCCAGCTCTTGGTGGTTGTTGCATTCCCATTCCTCCTGCCATTCCAGGAGAACCCATTCCTGGCATAAGTCCAGGTGACTGTGTATTTCCAGAACCTGATTTTAGTGATTTTCTGATTTCAAACATAACTTTGATAGCTAAGAATTCTAAAGCAGAATAAGCTACAACATAATCCCCTAGTCTTTGAAAGAATTCCTTATCTCCAATTTTTCCTTGTTTGTACATATTGTTTGTATCAAGAAATGACTCATAGTAGCCTTGGGATTCTTGAAAAAGGCTATCTAATTTATCAAAAAGCATGTTAAGTGTGTCCACTTCACCAAATGACATACCACAACTCCTTTGATGGAATATTAATTACTTTAGGATCTAAATCGTGCTAGTTTTATTCCTAAATTTCTCATCAGAAGGTATCTTAAAAATGAACATTTCTATTTTAGTCGAATGCAAAATTTTCACTTAATTTATTTTCAAATGCTGTTTGATTTTAGATACATCTTCACCTATCATAGCAATTTGACTACTGAGAGCCCATACAGAGTTACGTGTTTGCATGTTTTGGTTATTCAGATACTTTACAAGGGTTAAGGTAAATTCTGGATTCTTTGTTTTTTCTAGATATACAATTATTTCTTGAATTAATTGAGGAGGTAATCCTTGATCAAGTTTTTCTATCAGAGTTTTACATTCCTCATCATTTTCAATTGTCATAATCCACAATATTATACATTGTATTTAGTTATTCATTCAAATCATTTGAAAAATTAAATTAAGATTTATTGAAAAAATAACACAGATTTATTTACAGTAAACTGGTTAGCATTAGAACCATTGAGATATTAGCCCAAATGGCTACACTAAACCCAGCTAACTTTAGGTTGTGTACTACTCTCATCGCCAAAGATATTTTTGTATAAATTCCTAATAAGCATTAATGTGTGTTAGATCTTTTTTGATACAAATTTTAAAACAAAAAGAAAAAACATATGATTAGGCTTGAAGGGCTCTATCAATCATATTTTTGTAGGATTCCTTAGATGCTGCACCTACTTGTTGGCTAACGATTTCACCTTTGTTTAGAAGAATTAGTGTTGGGATACTAAAGACATTATATTTTGATGCCAGATCATTTGCTTCATCGACATTGACTTTGACAAATTTTACTTTGCCCTCATAATCACCTGCCAATTCTTCAACAACAGGACCAACCATTCTACATGGGCCACACCATTCGGCCCAAAAGTCCACAAATACTGGGATTTCTGAATTAACTACATCAATCTCCCATGACTTTGCATCTGAAACTTGTGTTACTCCCATTCTAAGTATATTGTATCAAAGACACCTAAAAACGTTCACCAAAATTAACACCTAATTTACCAATTCGATTTTTGATGAATTTGATTTTGATATATACTTAAATGACGTTTTGGAGAATCCCAGACATGAGTTCTGAACTTAGGTTGAAAAAATTAAGAGGTTCTGGAGGCTATGTTATGGCAACCATTAATGATGAACAACAAATGAAGGGAAACCTAGGTGGACCAGATTTATTTTTAGCTCCCATTGGCAGATTAGAATCAGAAATTATTAGTAAACATTTTTGCAACACTTGTGAAAAAGAGTTTGAAGGTCCACCAAAAATTGAATACGAAAATCCCAACGAAGAAGTTGCAGAGAACTTAATTCTTGCAGAAAAGGGACAATACATTTGTAATAATTGCAATTCAACTATAGCAGAATATCGAGATTTCAAGAAACAAGACGAAATAAAAGAAATTGGAGAAGCAAAACCAATAGAACAGGCTATGCAAACCACACCAGAGCAACTAGTCCAAGAACAACCTTCCGTCACTCCACAAACTCAGCAAGAGCCTCCTCAAA
>JARRMG010000199.1:0-2130 GCA_037386265.1 Nitrosopumilaceae archaeon | reverse complement strand
CATGAAGGAGTAAAACAAGAAATCATTGAAGACGGAGCTTTAGGAAAAAAAGTCAAGGATTCAGGACACAAAATGAAAATGGTGCGAGGAGATCATCTTATCGATGCAGTATGGGCACGAGATAAAAGCACCCTCTGGAATGCTCTAAAAAGGTTAATGATACCACTGTATCTTCAAAGTCCAGGAATTGCAGTAGGAATATTTTTTGCCGTTTTGTTTTTACTATTTATGCCATTTCCAATTTTAGCCTACGCAGGAGTTTTGGGTTTTGACAGCCTTTCAAACTCATTGGTTCTCGTAACATCTCTGATTGCATCCACACTGATCTATGTTGGTGGAATAACAGAGGTAAAAAAAGGACTAGATCTAAAATTAGTTCATGCAGTATTTGCGCCAATTGGAAGCTTGGTAGTGATTTTGGGATTCCTAAGTGGATTATTTCAAGCAAAGAAGAGTTCGTCGGTTTCTTGGAGAGGAAGGAATTATTCCATGAAGGACCATATTCAAGACTCGATTAGAATTTAGGAGAATCTTTTTTATTTGTAATCATACAAATCAAAGTCTCATGGACCAATCAGGAGTAATAGTAGGTGGAATTGCAGGAGCAATACTTGCAGCCGTAGTTTTTGCACTAGTGATGGTTCCACCACCAGAAGCAATACAACCTGAATTTTCAATAACAGCAGATGAGAATATTATTGAAGAATCTTTACCATCATATTCCAAGGAACTTTCATTAATTGAAATTTTTGAAAATTCAGAAGCTGGAGTGGTGAGGGTAAATGTTCAGAGAAGTTCAGATGAGCAAATTCCCGCTGGTGTTGGATCCGGGTTTGTTTTTGACAATAAAGGACACATAATCACCAATGCCCATGTTGTAGATGGAGCAACCAAAATCGTAATCACGTTTTTGGATGGAAGAGAGTATAATGCAGAGGTAATAGGAGTGGATACTTTTACAGATGTTGCAGTAGTAAAAGTTAATGCAGATCTTTCTTTATTGAATCCTCTTACCTTGGGTGATTCATCTAGTCTTAAAGTTGGAGAACCAATAGCTGCTATTGGAAATCCATTTGGATTATCAGGTTCTATGACTTCAGGAATTGTAAGTCAATTAGGAAGATTGTTGCCATCCGGGTCCGGTTATTCCATCCCAGATGTCATTCAGACAGATGCAGCGATAAACCCCGGGAATTCAGGAGGGCCTTTGATCAACATGAGGGGAAGCGTAGTAGGAATTAACACAGCAATTCAATCTGCAACAGGAGAATTCACCGGAGTTGGATTTGCAGTACCATCACAAACAATTGCCAAGATTGTTCCAAACTTAATCAAAGATGGCGAATACAAGCATCCATGGATTGGAATTTCTGGAAGAGATATCGATCCTGATTTGGCAAAAGTTTTGAATCTTAAAGATGCAGTAGGATTTTTAATTGTAACGGTGGTTCCAGATAGTCCTGCAGAAAAAGCTGGACTGCATGGTTCTGAAAAAGTTGTAGAGGTGGATGGAATAGAATATACCATTGGAGGAGACATTATTCTTTCTGTAGATGGAAAAGAAGTCAGGAAGATTTCTGACATTTTAATTCATCTTCAAAGAGCAAAGGCAGTAGGAGATGATTTAGTTTTAGAAATTCTAAGAGACGGAAGAACTAGTAACTTTACTTTAGTTTTAGGTGAAAGGCCTAATGGCGAATAAATTAGTACAAGAATAAATACTTGAAAGATTGCATTTTTCTATTGAATGATCTTGTGTTAGATTCTGAGAGTTTAAACCATGTTTTAGAAAACAAGATAACATCATATCAAGATGCAATAAAGATTTATCAAAATGCAAAATCAGACCCATCTGAATTATTTTTAGCAGCACAAAGCCTTCGAAGCAAATTTAAAGGAAATACAGTAACCTTTTCAAAAAAAGCTTTTTTCAATATAATTAACATGTGCCGAGACACATGCACTTACTGCACCTACAAGGCAGAACCGGGGGAAGAAAAGCTATCCATGATGTCAAAAGAGAAGATCAAGGAGATGCTGATATTGGCAAAAAAATATCGATGTGTCGAAGTATTATTTGTAACAGGTGAACGTCCTGAGCAAAAATATCAAGAAGCAAGAGACTGGCTT
>JARRMG010000198.1:0-5184 GCA_037386265.1 Nitrosopumilaceae archaeon | reverse complement strand
CCAGCAGCTGATGAAATGGTAATGGTTCTCAATGGATTAGATACTGATTTTGATACCGAAAATAATTTTTATGCTGCAAATACTATTCCTTTTTACTATAAACACCATCCATTTGAGCGGGATGGATTCCATGGAAATGCATTGTGTGTTCCTTTGAACCATTATTGATGAAATGAATTCTTACAAGATCACCTTCTGTTGCCCTAATAGTTGGGCCGGGAACTGTTCCATTAAATGTCCATACATTGTAAAAAACACCTGGAGAGACCTCCATTACTTTATCATCCTCTGCAATTATTGTAAATTCTCTTAAAGTCGTACCGTCAGGAAGTTTGGAAATTTTACCATAATTGAAATCTCTCAAATATTCCATTGGATCAAAATCCATAGTAGACACTTCATAGACAGGATCAATAACTTCCCCAGAGGTGGTTATTACGCCGCCAGTATGGGTCACAAATGTTTTTTGTGCTTTTTGAGCTTCAGACAAAGTTGGAAACATTAATCCTATGGAAAGTCCAAACATTACAATCAAAATCAAAACCATAAGATTGGATCGACTAAATTTCAAAGTCACATATCATAGGCAAAGTAGAATATTTATAATTTAGCTTAGGCTAAATTTCTTTCATTACACTAAATTTCTTAGTTTAGTCTAAAATTACAGATTGAGAATTAGGTTTAAACTAACGAATAATTAATCCAAAAAGATGAGAAAATCTGCAATTTTTTTAGCCATAGTAGGTGTCCTCATCGGAGTTGGAATAATTTCGTCGTTTTATGGAAATTATATATTATTTGAAGAACTAGTTCAGGGCAACGGCGAAGTACATGATGGCCAAGATTTGGTTATAGAAGTAGAACTAGACAGCAGCAAAACAAAATCTGGAATTTTTGCTATACAAATTTTGGACTTTAAGGAAGGAATGGTAACCGCGAGCATAGTTGATCCATCCAACATAACAATAGAATCTGAATCCATTAATCAAGAAGTTTTTGAAGGATTGTTTGAAGTCACATCCTCAGGAAATTACAAGTTGCTAATTGAGAATAAAGGAGAGAAAGCGAATGTTTTTGGAGTGATAGGGCCTGAACCTGATGAATGGAAAAAGGCATTATCAAATATTTCTATGTACATTCTAGTTGCAGGACTGATTGGAATGGCGGGGGCAGCTGTGTACATCTTCTTTAATCGTAGAAAAGCTAGTTGAGAAAACTATCCATTTTTTCTAAACCCTCAATTGTTGCACCAAAATTTTCACTGTCTTCAACCACGGTAGATAACTTATCAATATTTGCAGAAAACATCGTTTTCCCATCTACTTGTTTTTGAAAGATAAAACCAGAATTTATCAGATAAGAGAATCTTTCTATTACTTCACTTTCAGATATTTTCTCTTTATCTGAGAGGTATTGAGAACTTTTTTCTCCATCCTCTAATTCTGCTATTAGTGAAGAAGTCGTGGGATCAAACATACAATCAACTATTTTTTCTCGATCATAGGAATCATCCATCGCTGATATCCTCTTTATTGTTAATTAATAATTTTCTATAATTGAGAAATGTCGTTGTCTTAGCCCTAAAAACGTACCAATAACATATTAGGAAAAATACCCTTTACTCAATATGCAAAAATTATGTATTAAAGACCCTTCAGGGAAAGGAGTTCATTGTTTTTGTATAGATGTAGATATCCAAAGTGGTATTAAGAAATGCTGTAAATGTCATCAATGGAATATTCAAGGCAGGAACTGGACAGAAGATTCTGACTTCAAATAGGATGGAATTTCAAAGATTAATCTATTATTGTGGCAATCTTTCAAAATTGACGCCTAGCATGGTTTTTATCGGGGAAATTTAGCATTTTTGAATACTTGAGTAGCCAGGAATATAATCACATTGTTAGGATAGTAGGAAACGATATTCCAGGAGAAAGAAAGCTCATAATCGGTAAGAAATGATATTGAAAGAGAGAGAATTACAAGTAGTTGGAGAGGATATCGTCATCTTTATGGACTAAAAGTTAGAGGGCAAAGAACAAGATGTACAGGCAGAAAAGGAGGAGCAGTTGGTGTCGCAAAAGGAGGAAAAGCCGCTCCTGCAAAAACTGCAGCACCACAAGCAGTGGCAGCACCTACTGGTGAAGCAGTAGCAACACCTGCAGCAGAAAAGAAAGAAGAGCCAGCGGAGAAAAAAGAATAGGCGAAGTAAATGGGAGATCCTAAATATCCACGAAGAATTTGGAGAAAGCCAAAAAGACCTCTAAATTATGATTTGAAAATGGAAGAGTTGAAAACACTTGGTACATTTGGTTTAAGAACTAAAAGGGAATTATGGAAGGCCCACACAAAATTATCTAATGTAAGGCACCAAGCAAGATCCCTGCTTGCCTTACAGCAAGATGTTAGACAAGAAAAAGAACCCATACTAATGAAATCATTAGTAAAGATAGGATTAGTAAGTAGTGATGCAACATTAGACGATGTTTTAAATCTGCAAGTTAATGACTTGCTAACAAGGAGATTACAGACCCTTGTTTTCAAAAAATTTGGTTTCAAAACACCATACCAAGCAAGACAAGCAGTAGTTCACGGCCATATCATGATAGGAGATAGAATTGTTAACATTCCATCATACACAGTAACCACAACAGAAGAAGACAATATTAGATTTACACCTGAATCAAAATTCCCAGAAATGCTAGAGAAAAGTAAAGAAAAGCCAGCAGAAATACCAGTAGAGGTCGAAGGTTCTACCGAGTCAAAAGAAGAGGAGGCAAAAACAGAAACAGCACCCACTCCATCAACTGAACCAGAAGCTGAAAAACCATCAACTGAGTAGTTTCGCAACAAGCTAATTAGTAAATAACCCATCATTATCAGGTAGAGTATCATGTGTTCAATTATTGGCTATTCCGGAGAAGAAATAGCTTCCCCAATAATCGTAAAGGGATTAAGAAGGATGGAGTATAGAGGATATGATAGTGTAGGAGTAGCTACAGAATCAGATAATCAAATTGAATTAAAAAAAGGAGTAGGTAAAGTAGAAGAAGTAAACTCCAAAGTAAATCTGGATAAATTACCAGGAAAAATTGGCATAGGCCATACCAGATGGGCAACTCATGGAAAGGTAACAGATGCTAATGCCCATCCACATCCAAGTTCATCGGGAAAAATAGCAATTGTCCATAATGGGATAATAGAGAATTTTACAGAATTAAAAGAAAATTTGATAAAAGATGGGTATACTTTTCAAAGTGATACAGATAAAAAAATTATTTTCTATCCAGTGATGTTTTGGGATTCATCGAGCAAACTGATGAGGCAATTTACTTGGACAATGGTAATTTTGTTCTGATTAATCAAAACCAAATTCAAATCCTTGATTTTCAGGGAAATGAAATAAAACCACAAATAACAAAAGTATCAAAAGAATTCGCTGACGTCTACAAAGGAGATTATGCTCACTTTACCTTAAAGGAAATTTCAGAACAACCAGAAACTATTTTCAAAGCAGGTGAAAATACAAAAAATGCCATTAAAGAGGCATCAGATTATTTGAAACACTCCCGAAATGTCTACCTTACAGGAAGTGGAACGAGTTACAATGCCTCCCTTGTAGCAAAATATCTCCTTTCAAAATATGCAAAAATCAAATCTGAATCAATAATTTCAAGTGAATTACAGTTTTCCCCTGACAGTCTTGAGCCTAATTCAATAGTAATTGCCATATCTCAAAGTGGAGAAAGTGCAGATGTTTTAGAAGCCGTAAATATTGCCAAGAAAAATAATTGCAAAATAATTTCAATAATCAATTCCATGACATCTACTCTTTCAAGAGAGTCCGACATTGTAATTGGAATGAATTGCGGTCCAGAGATCGGTGTTGCTGCCACTAAGAGCTTCACATCTCAATTGATTATTCTCTATAAAATTATACAAGAGTTAAATGGAGAAGTTGAGATTAACTTGGATGAAATTTCTTCTTCAATTTCAAAAATATTAGAAGAACACAACAATATCAAAAAAATTGCAAATGAGATAAAGGAAATATCAGATATCTATGTCTTAGGACGTGGAATACACTATCCAATAGCAATTGAATCAGCATTAAAGATTAAAGAGCTCACCTACATTCATGCAGAAGGAATTGCAGGTGGTGAATTAAAACATGGCCCCTTGGCATTAATGGATACCAATGTTTTTGTAATTATTATCAACCCAGAAGATTCAACATACCAAGATACTCTTACAAGTGCACGTGAGATTAAAGCACGAGGAGCAAAAATAATTGGAATCTCAGATAAAGAAAGTGATGCATATGATTATTGGATTAAAATTCCCAAAACTAATGAATTGGCATATCCAATCTCAGAAACAATTCCAATACAATTGTTGTCGTATTATTGCGCACTGGAAAAAAACACAGATCCGGATTACCCAAGAAATCTCGCAAAATCAGTTACAGTGAAGTAAAAATTCTGTGATATTCTTTTTCTGCAAGTTCCAAATATTTTGAATGATCATTTCTTGTTTTTAGCATAGAGGCGATTATACTTCCACCTGCTCCCACCCCCTCTTTTGCAAAACCTTCTGAAAATGCTCTGAGACCAGGAAATTTAGAGTTCTCTAGGCGTGGATTTACAGCAATTGCTGGAATATCGGCAATTTCAGAAACTAGATTTTTAAAATTTGCACTGGTATCATCAGAAATATAACATGTTGTTCCAATGGCTGTGTTTTTTTCATTAAATCCAATTTTAGATGCAAATGCAAGAACTGCAGCCATTTGAGTTCCCCCTGCTAGCATAACCGGATTAATTTCAGATGCAGCGCTCAACATTCCGGTTACAAACGGGATCATTGGATCACCAACCTTTGCAACTATACTGTATGGATTATCAGATTCTAATGCCTCCATAGCCATGGCAACAATCTGATTTTTTAGAATAACAGGGTTATCTGGAATACTTGAACTTACTTTTGCTTTGTAACCCAAAGCTCGCATTACAGCAAGAGCCGTAGTTGTTCCACCAGGGATACTTTCTCCTATCAACAGACAGTCAGTCATAGATGCTAAAGTTCTCCCAATAATTCTACCATAATCTACTGCTTGAGAAACTTGATCATCAGTCATGGCTGGACTAATCGAAATGTTTTGCCCAGGAGATAGACCAGTTTGAA
>JARRMG010000197.1:0-2510 GCA_037386265.1 Nitrosopumilaceae archaeon | reverse complement strand
TTCCAGAAATTTGGTCATTTTGATCCATAAAAACTGGGACAGGTTCTGTGTTTTCAGGCCTCTGATCAATGGTACTGATAATTTGTGCGTATTCTACCGGCATTATTGTAATAGATTATGCAGATCATAAAAAGCAGCAGCATTGGATTGTAGTCATTTGTAGTCACAAATCATCCAGTTAACATCAACCATTAATTGAAATTAAAATCAATTTTCCCAGTTAAGGGATTTGAAAATGTTCCTTAAATTCCATAAATTTTTCAAAATAAAATATGCACAGCATAACACAAGAAGAAACTAAATGGATAGAAACTCCCCTTTCATCTGTTGGGTTCAAGTGTATTATGAACAAGCACGATTTTTGTGAACAATCTTCTTGCAAATGTCTGTGTCATTCTGCTAATTCAAAACAAATGTCGTATGAAAAGAAAACAGCCATAAAATAATCACTTTAGTTTGAAAAAATTCAAAATTCCTTGGTTTTCTCCCAAGATCCTTTAATAGAATAAAGTCGTATAAAGTAGCGATATTGTGATGCTAGAAAAGCAGTTCAAGCCAGAGAGATTGTACAACAAAGTTGTTCATTTCTATATGGATAAAAAAGGATACTCAAAAGACAAGGCAAACGAAATTGCCCAAGCTGTAGTAAAAAGGGAGTCACAAAGAAGAATATGCAAAAATGAAAATTGCCAGCATTTTTCGCATGATCATATTAGAAACTCTGAAACATGCCTTGTTGAGGACTGTGAATGCAATAAATTTCAACTAAATAAAATCATCAAGTGAATTTTCACGCAAAGGTTGTGCGTTAATTCCAAGTGTTCTCAAGTGTTCTGCAAATTCTTCCACAAATCCATGAATGGTGTAGACTTTTTCTGCTCCAGATTCTACAACCATGTTTACTAATTCATCAAAACCACAGTGGTCACTCATTGGAAATGAATAGTCTGTTCGTCGTCCAAAATTAAATTTGGTTGATTTTGCCCAGCCGCTAAATCCTATTGTTACTGCACCATACTTTGATTTCATGTCCCTAAGAAAGTTGTTTTTTCCAGACATCATGGGCGCAACCATTAGCCATGGTTTTTTATCTAAAAGGCCCTTTTTTTGAGCCTCTGAATGACCCATTCCATCAATCAAGGACACACCAAGTTGATTATGCAGGTCATTCATCTCCCTTACAGAATCATGAAAATATAATGGACTCCAATGCCCAAACAGTTGTGTGATTGTTTGTGCTTTTCCTAATTGATAGCCCATCAAAATAACAGGTATCCCCTTGGAGTAAAACACTGAAATTAATTCATTGACCTGTTTTTTTAATTCCTCAAGCTTTGGAAATACAAATTCTGAAAGCCCAAAAGTGCACTCTGTAATCAAAGTCTTGCATTTCGGGATTTTTGCACCATGAAGAAAACCCCTATCTCTTGTACAAATATCACCTGTGTAAAAAACATCATCAAAGAGCAGTCCTTTTGATCCCAAGATATGCCCACTGTCAACTAGGTGAAAATCATCCATTTCCTCAATGTGATTTTGCATTGTAAAACCTCGTAGATGAGCAATTTTGTTTGTCTCAATTGAGGATAAAATAGTGCCCCCATTTTTTGAAGGAAGATGATCCATATGAGCATGAGATACAAAGTTTATCCCACCAGAATCAGTTTTTTTAGGATCTAATAGAATTTTTTTGTTATTTATTTCACAAAGGATACCGTTTTTTGTCATCCTAATTTTTTGAGGCAATACGGCAGAAAATAATTAATTTCGATATAAACTGCAGGTTTTTCTAAATTTAATTAGAGATCAAAATTTGTTCAATAAGAAAATTTCTAGAGTTCTAATCCAAAAGATTGTGCCATGTCTGAAAACCTTTGATAAGATTCTAGATATTGTCTCCCTTTTGGAGTAATTACAAAGGTGTTTTTTCCATCAAATTCTATTTTGGTAATTAATCCTGATCCATGCATAAAGCAGATCTCCGACTATTTGCATGCTTGTTCTGTATGAGGCCATAAGGGTTGTTTGAAAACCAATTTTATAAAGATTGGTATTTTCAACCAACCACTACCATTCATTACCAATAGTATATATACAGGTATTATTATGGGATGGTATGAGCACACAAACTCAATCAAACGATGCATTTACAGCATACAAGCAAAATGTTCAAAAATATTTTGAAAATATCTCAAAAATTACCCCACAGTATTTTCAATCTATAACATATTTGCAAGAAGAATGTTTCAAAGCATGTGAGAAAACAATTAATGCTTCAGTATCTATGCAGCAAGAATTTGCAAAAAAGACTGGTATTTCAACTGAAATTCCAAGCGATGCAAAAACTGCATTTATTGATGCAAATAAGCAAATTGTTCAAGCAAGCACTGTACAAAATCAAATTGTAAAAACCACAATTGACACCACTGTACAAAACATGAAAACCTTCAATGACAACGTAAATGCATTTGTTGAATTAAACAAAAACATTATCCAGTCATGGGTAAACC
>JARRMG010000196.1:954-3136 GCA_037386265.1 Nitrosopumilaceae archaeon | reverse complement strand
TCCGGTAATTGCCGGAACAATTGCATTTGCATTTGACTATGTTTCGGTAATGTACTTTGCAATTACAATTATCCTATGCGCATTCGTAGTTTCACTAAAGATTAGAAAATAAAAAGAAAAGAAAATTTAGATGTTATACTTTGTTAGTCTACTGCAGAAAGCCAAGAATTAACGTCTTCGCTGCATGCACTTGGATCAGCACCACATGCTTCTAGACTCTGCTCCAACCATCCTTGATAGACATTTGGAATAGCAAGCACTCCTTGTCCTCCCATTCCATCATATCCAATTACAGGATCATCAATGTTAGAATCATCATCTAGCCGTATCATGCCTGCAACAACAGCATTACTACCATCATCAGGAGCATTTCCTGCACCATTAGGATCAGGATCAACTACGATAAGAGCATTTGAGAATTTACTGGACACATATGCATAGTATCCACCACCATCTTTAGCTCCCCATTGAACTCCATGACATCCAGGATCACAATTTAGAACCTTGGTTATCTTATCAGTTGTTGTATCTACTACAGTAATCTTTGCTGCCACAACATTTGCAGTAACGACATATTTGTCATCAGGACTTACCGGAGTTTGGATTGGTAAACCAGTTCCATTTCCATTAAGATCGATTTGTTTGACAATCTCTTGGTTTTCAAGATTAACCACACTTAAGGTATTTCCAAGGAAATCAGCTGTATAGTATTTTTCACCATCACCTGTCATTCCAGTAGCAATTGGTCCTAAGAGAAGTGTTGGTATTCCTAGGCCAAATGGATCATTACCACCTACATGTGTTGCTTTTGTAACATTGTTGTTCTCTAGATCGATTATAGATGAACTTAGACTGATAAAGTCTGGAGTCACCACATATTTTCCATCACTAGAAATCCAATGACCATGAGGATGTGATTTTGGTCCGGTTGAAATTTGTCTGGTAACTTCATAAGTAGTTGGATCTAATTCAACTACCTGCTCTTCTCCATTCATGGCAACGTAAATCTTTCCCGTATCAGGAGCTGTCATTACGTGTGATGGGGATTGCCCAACGAAATTATCCTTTATCATTTCACCAGTTTCTCTGTCAATTACAACCATTCTTGAATCAAACCATTGAGTTTGATAAACCAAGTCGTTTTCAGTATTAGTCCACATGTTGTGCGGGTGATTCATGTTGATTTCAGGTAGTGCTATCTTCTGTTTGACTTGCCATGTTGATGCATCTACAACGGTAATTGTTCCAGGTTTATCTTGTGGAGTACCTGGATGGTTTTTGTTTACAGTTTGCTCAAACTGGGTATTTACCCATACTTCTCCAACCCCTGGCATTTCAGGAGTAGGAAGTTCAACTATGGTGGCATTAATATCCAAACCAAGTCCTCCCACGGTTGCAGGTGGATCAAGATTTGTTTTTGTGATATTCAATGCAGTAGCTAAAGCGATTGTGTCAGCATCATTGGCATGTAATCCCAATACTAGATCCTCAGTATTTGTGGTAATCAAAACTGGTGGAACATTTACAGTAAAGTATGTTTCTCCGTAATCCTTCCAATTAGATGGGTCTGTAATCACATAGAAGTCAGTTAATAGTTCTTTTGCCAGCCCGTCATTTGGAGGAATTACCGTCGGGAATCCTGATCCAACATCTGTACCTGACCTCAATAAAACAGTCAAGCTATCTGAAAAGTCAAGTAGAGGCAAAGGCGCCTCGAGTACATTAGAGTAATCGTTTGTTGTGGGATCATCCACAATTACAGCACTGAACATGTATGGGTGTATTTTGCACACAAAAACATACAATCCTTCATCCTCTAGTTTCAAAGGTTCGTTGTTTCCATCAGTAATGAAAGAAGATCCACGAATTCCAAGTTGAGTATCAAATAGCCCAATATTTACAGATGACAATATTCCATTACCTCCAGGGAATTCATCAATCAGATTCGGTGCAGCATCTGTTGGATAAATTAAGGAAGTGATAGTGTGTTTTGTCTGAGAGTCTTTCATATTAAACAAGACTGTTTCACCGGGACTAATCACTGCAAGTGACCTCCCCTGAGAATCATCAAATCCAGAATCAAGTGCCTTTCCAAGATAATTCAGTGGATATCCGATTCCGGCTTTTGCATCTTCTTCAGGTAAGGCTCCAACACTTGCTAGAACTTCATCTAAGTCATCAG
>JARRMG010000196.1:0-944 GCA_037386265.1 Nitrosopumilaceae archaeon | reverse complement strand
GAAGGTATGTCGTTGTAATGGAGTAATTTCCTTTACATCAATAATGTCAGCTGCACCACCTTGGGCATCAACCCATCTATGTCCATGAAGATGGAAAGCGTGGGTTTCATCACCTATTCCAAGTACATGGAATCTTACTTTTTCACCTTCTTCAGTATAGAGTGGAGGGTTTATCCATAGTGGTGTTTGTTTTCCAGGATTATCAGGATGATGATTATCAATTTCCATTCCATAGAAAACACTTCGTCCCAACGTTTCTGAAGAAACCATCCATAAAACAAATTCCTTGTTAATATCATCAACATCTACCTGAGAAACTTTTCCATTGCTATCAACAATTCCATCAACTTTGCCATTTGAAGGGTTAACTATCACAGTACCAAAGAGACCCACATCTTCAGCTCCAACTTCATTTTGTTTAAAAGTATGATCGTGATATGGCCATGTTCCTTCAGTTCCCTTTGATACATCCCAATCATAAACAACAGAAGAGTTACAAGAAGCTGCAGAGTTGCCGTTCATGTTCACTCTTCCATAAGTAGCATCATCAGAAATGTCATAATGAACTCCATGAACATGCACTCCAACAAGAGAATTCTCATTTTCTCCTGCATAATTTGGAGATAAAGTATCAACTACAAAGTCATCACACGCATTGTTATGAAGTGTTAGTTGAACTGTATCACCTTCAGTAAAGACCAGTGTTGGTCCAGGAATAGAGGGTTTTGTTGTGTATATTCCATCGGATGGATTGGGATTGTTGGAATGAATTATCAAATCTCTTCCATCAGAAGTGTTATAATTTACCATACGATAGGCATACATGCCATCAGGCATTTTTACAGCTTCCATTTCTATATCATGATGAACTGAATGTCCTTTTTCTTTATCTGCTTCAGCATAGAAGAAGGGAAGATAGTTTGTAGAAGTTGCTTCAAGAGATA
>JARRMG010000195.1:0-2189 GCA_037386265.1 Nitrosopumilaceae archaeon | reverse complement strand
AGTGCTGCATTAGAATAATTTGGAGCGGCCTTTGCTTGCAAGAGTAGAGGCACTTGAGAATGGATACGATGAGGCAATAATGCTAAACTGGCAAGGCAAAGTTGCAGAGGGAAGCGCTGAAAATATTTTTCTAGTAAAAGACGATGTAATTCAAACACCACCACTTTCTGCTGGAGGATTAGAAGGGATAACAAGAGACAGTGTTATTCAGATAATTGAAGAGAATGGAGGATTTGTAATTGAGCGAGACCTTGAAAGAGATGACCTATACAATGCAGATGAAATATTCATGACTGGAACTGCAGCTGAAGTAAAATCTGTAACCCAGGTAGATAAAGTAAAAATTGGAAATGGAAAGTTTGGTAAAATTACAAAAGCACTACAAAAATCGTTTACCGAGGTAGTCATGGCACGTGATGAAAGATTCTTGCCTTGGATGACTTTTGTTTAGCAGAGAAGCTTTTTACAGACAATTTTACAAGTAGTTTTATGGATTCATGTGTCTCAGGAAGCACTGATGAAGTATGTTGGTTTTGTAGAAAAGGGAGACATGATGATTGCATGAAAGAAATACCAATTGATGGTAAATCAGATGGACCTCATGACTGCACTTTTGATACAAAAATGATTCCTTGCAAGTGTAAACACCAGACCAAATAACAAATACCGGAATATTAGAGGAATCGCATGAATTACGATAAAGAGTATTGGGATAATTATGCTAAAGAAAATGAATCTAGATACAACCAAGAGTTTGCTAAATTTATTAGAGATTTGACAACGTCACTTCGTTGTACAAGTGTTTTAGAGGTCGGATGTGGAACTGGTGTGGATTTGAGACTTTTTCCAGATACTTTTGAGGTTCACGGAGTTGACTTGAATGAATTGGCTTTGGATTTGGGAAAGAAGAAATCCCCAGAATTTGATTTTAAAAAGGGATCCATTATTGATTTGCCATTTCCAGATGCTTCCATTGACCTTATTTTTACTCACAAATTTTTGAATTGTCTTTCTGATGAAGACCTTGACAAAGGAGTATCAGAGATGTATAGGGTTGCCAAAAGATACATTGTAAATTGCGAGTCTTTTGATGAATCTGAATCAAAGATTGATGATGTATTTAGGAAACGAAACATGCTCAAACGTTGGAGTAATTACAAAGTTAAAATTATCAGCGATGTGGATATGCATGAAGATATTGAACCTGAAAAAATTAGATTTACATTACTAAAAAAATTATAATGAGTTTTCTTTGAAATTTGAGTTAGAGAAAGATCTATAAAGTAATCTAATCTTCATGACTGAGTATGAAAAGTTGGTGGGATGGTTTACCTAAAGAATTTGAAACGGATTTAGAAGATTTGTCACTTGAAAATAATTAATTTTTGAAATTAAATTAAAAAGCGGGTCTAGAGGGATTCGGACCCTCGACAACCGGATTAAGAGTCCGGTGCGCTACCTGGCTGCGCCATAGACCCACAAACCTAGCTGATCCTGATGTTGTTATTAATCTTAAGATTTGAAAAGAAAATAAAATTTAGTTTTGTGCAGTAGCTTCAACTTCATTGTACTTTTCTAAAATTGCAGTTAGTACAGTTGAAACAGGTACATCATTCATCTTTTTCTTTTCTGCAAGAAGTTTTTGGTACGCATCAAGTGTGATGTATACTGGAATAGAACCATTTCCTTCAAGCAAACCTCTAACATTATAGAGTGCAGTTTCCATGCCTTTTTCTGCAGACTTGGCAAACTTTGCTTTGTCTAGAATTGAACCCAGTGGACCAAATGGCATTTCATAATCTACTGTCATAGTTACTCTAGTAAGATTTTCACCAAGTGATTTGAATTCATTCGTAATTTGCCATCTTTTGAATGGTCCTTCAAACTGTTTTGCAGAAATTTTCTCATTTCTGATAAACTCTGTTGTTTCACAATCCCATTCTAAGCGTTTACCGCTAAAATCACCAATAACTCTAAAAGTTGTTCCTACACCCATTCCGTCTTTAATATCCATGGGAACTACAGTCATTCCAACAGAATCGTTTTTGATTTGATCAGATACATGCTCTGGTCTTGCAAAATATGTAAAAACATTCTCTACTGGTGTTTTAATATCGATTGATTTGCTTACGACAGTCAACGAATCTGTTTCTTGCCAATTAGGATTTAAAGGTTTTGAAGATTTTCCA
>JARRMG010000194.1:3087-5282 GCA_037386265.1 Nitrosopumilaceae archaeon | reverse complement strand
AAAATAAAATCTCAAATTGGTGTGGTTCCACAACAAAATAATTTAGATCCAGACTTTTCAGTTTTAGATAATTTAATCAGAAACTCCGTTGATTTTGTACCATCAAAAGATGGGAAAATTTCTGTTGAAGCAAAAATTAAGGAAAGTAATGTAATATTTTCTGTCCAAGATAATGGTCCTGGAATTCCAAAGGAAAAACAATCCAACATATTCAAAAAATTCTACCAAATTGACACATCTCACACAAGAAAACACGGTGGAACCGGCCTGGGTCTTGTAATCTGTAAGGGTATTGCAGAAGGTTTGGAAGGAAAAATATGGTTAGAAAGTGAATTTGGAAAAGGAACTTCCTTCTTTATCTGTCTGCCAGTACCAGACCAAAAAATTGTTTTAAACAAAGCGGCTTGATGATTAAATAAATTTAGTTTCTCAAAATTTTTATCATCTCAACGCATAAAAGACTACTAAAGAAATAAAAGTAAATGACTTATGATACTGTAATTACTGATTCTCATATAATTACTCCCTATGGATTAATAGATAAAAACATCATTGTTGATGATGGGAAAATTGTTGGTTTTACTCACGAACTACCCTCATGTGATCACAAAATAGATGGAAATGGGCTAATTTCTGTACCAGGCCCAATTGACACTCATGTTCACTATGGAGTTTATTCCTCAATTGAAAAGGCAGCAAAAACCGAATCTCATGCAGCAGCTATTGGAGGAATAACTACAATGATGAGAATGTTAAGATTAGGAAATTCATTTTCAACTTCTTTACAAAATCAATTGGATGCTTCTGCCACAACTCATTATGTTGATTATGCACTTCATGCTTCAATTTTCTCTAAACAACAAATTAAGGAAATGAAATTTTGCATAGACAAAGGAATAACTTCTTTTAAAATCTACATGAATCTTGGAGGTGATGTAGGCCATGTTTACATGGACATGCCTCCCTACACCTCGGAGTTAGATGCTACAACAGTTGATGTGAATAATCAAATAGTTGAGGAAACTGTAAAGAATGCTGCATCTTTAGGATGTCCAGTATTGGTTCATGCCGAGGATTATGAATCATGTGCTTGTGGAATTAAAACTGCAAAAGAAAAACACAAAGATGGTCTTTCTGCGTGGTCTGAGAGTAGATCTCCTGAATTTGAAGTAAAGGCAATCAAGACCGTGTGTCAATATGGGCGGGATTATGGATGTACAATTTACTTTGTACATATAGGTTCAGAAATAGCTCTAAATCAAATTAAAGAAGAAAGAGAAAGAGGAACCAAAATCTTTGTGGAGACATGCCCTCACTATCTTACATTATCTTATGAAAAACAGCAAGGCTATCTTGCCAAAGTGATGCCTCCTATCAGAACACAAAAAGACAATCAAGCAATATGGAATGCTCTATCAAATAACCATATAGATACAATTGGGACTGATCATGTTGCAAATCAACTAAAACTAAAGCTGGGAGGAGATGATGTATGGGGTGCCTTAGCTGGATTTCCTGGAATTGGAACAGTTATTCCTATTTTGCTTAGCCAGGGGGTAAACAAGGATAGAATATCGCTTGAACAATTTGTTAAATTTACAAGCCTAAATGCATCAAAAATCTTTGGTATGTATCCACAAAAAGGTACCTTGGAAAAAAATTCTGATGCAGATATAACAATGATTGATTTGAAAAAAGAACACAAAGTTTCAAATGAATTGTTTGGTGGATTTTCAGACTATATTGTATATGAGGGAATGAAATTGAAAGGATGGCCAGTAAAAACCATTGTAAGAGGCCAGATAGTTGCAGAAGATTTCGAGGTTGTCGGAAAACTAGGACACGGAAAATTGGTTAAACGTCCTGTTTCATGATTTGAATTTACACGAATATTATTTAAGTCAAAGAAGAGATAAAGTTGTAAATGAATAAATTTAATTTTTTATTTTTAATACCAATCATTTTTGGAATTTTTCTCTCGCCATTTTTATTTGACAACACATTTGCTCAAGAAAATCAAATTACTCCACCAAGAAATCAGTGGAAGCAATTACCTGATCCTGACGTATTAACATGCAAAGAAGGTTTGATCTTAATACAAAAAAATAACGGTATTCCTGCATGTGTTTCACCTTCTACATATTTGAAATTAGTAGATAGAGGTTATGGGAAATTTGATTCATCCCAACTTATGA
>JARRMG010000194.1:0-3049 GCA_037386265.1 Nitrosopumilaceae archaeon | reverse complement strand
ATTCATCTCAACTTATGAAACGTCCAACCATGATGACTAATCTTATGAGGGGGATGGTTGATGATTCACAACTAATGCATCACTGGCATACAATGATGATGAATGATCAAAAAGTTATGCAACAAACAATGTCTGGCATGATTTTAAAACTAAAGAACAATCCAGAATACATGGCAAATATTATGGGTCCAATGACTACGGATCCTGAACTAAGAAAACAAATGATTGAACACATGCAAAACAACGACACGATGATGAAATCTTTTCAAGAGAATCCAAGATGGATGGATTCAGTCCATCAACCTATGATGGGATCTAATATGGGACAAGGAATGGGGAATGGAATGCATGGGCAAATGGGGTGCTCTTGGTGCCCTGAAATTGAACACCATCCTCTGCATTCTAATCTTGGTTTTCATCAACCCACAAAAATGGAGGATATGGTTCACCACATTTGGTTAAATGAGAATATGCGAAATCAAATGCATAATTTTATGTTTGAAAATCGTTATCACATGGGCTTGATGACCGAACAGATGATGGGACCTACGCTTGAATTTATGATTGATGATACTGAGTTAAGGCAACAAATGATTGAGATGATGCTAGAAAATCAAGATTTTATGGATTCAATTAGGCACGAAAATAATTTTTCTAACTAAATGATTTCAAATTTCCCACCAGTTTTTGCCTTGTAAATCATGTCTGGTTTTCTGAGAAATATTCCAGACTCCATTACTCCTGGTATTTGCTTTATTTTTTGTGTTAATATTTTTGGATTTTTTATTGTTCCAAAATCACAATCAAGTACAATATTTCCATTTTCAGTAAAAAACGGATATCCTCTATCGAGAGTACGGAGTTTTGGTCTTCCTCCTATTTTTCCAATTTTTTGAGTTACTGAATTTCTTGCAAGAGGGTGAATTTCAACAGGAACAGCCTTTGATTACATACTTTTGAGAATCTATTTGATCTGCTCCATCAAAAACCACATCAATATGGTCAACTTGATCACTTTCAATAATTGGAATTCCTTCTTCTTCTGCAATTAATTTAATCTGAAGTGATGTTGGAATTCCTTTGATATTGTAATTTTTTATTTTGGCAAATGATGCAAGTGATTTTACTAACGCCATAGCTGCTCGACCACTACCCAAACCTATGACATAGTTGTTTTTTACATGTTTCAAGGCATCACTAGACAATGCCGATATGGCACTATCATAGGACAATTACTCTACCTCAGCTTGGTCAAGCTTGGAGAGAACACTCATAATTTCTCCTTTAATTTTATCAATATCATCTGAATCATCATCAAAATCATCTTCCAAGTTTTCTGAATTGGTTGATTTTTCTTTTGGAGGCTCAGGTAGAGCTTTGAATTTTGTAATTTTTTCCATCTCTTTTGCAATATCTGGTTTTGATTCTAAAATCGCTCTAGTTTTTGCAGGAGATTGAGTCTGAATAGCTTCTATTTTTTTCTTAATTTGTGGTTTTGGCTCTACAATTTCTTTGACAATTTCCTCTTTTACTGGAATTTGTTTTTCAAATAATGTGAATTTTGGTTCTTTTTTAGAGAATCTAGTTAATGTGGTAAGCTCAAATGACTGTGTGGATTTTGTTGGAGGGATAGTTACTGTTTCTGATTTTGCAGAGCTGGGTTTTTCAAAATTGAATGTACTATTTATTTTGTTTTCAACTGATTCTGGCTTTGACTCTAAATTCTGTTTAGAATTTTCAACTTTAGATGTATTGTCTTTTTTAATTTCTGGAATTGTGATTTTAGCTGTAGATATCTTTGATGATAACTCGTATAGTCTATCATCTAATTTCGATAATTTTTGATCCATTAAGGTTATGAGGCCATCTCCTACTGGACCAAGATCTGGATGTTTGCTTGCATCGTCAAGTTTTTCTAACTTTGCAAGAATAACTCCTAGTTGATGCTGATATTTTATCAATAGCTTATCTCGTTGAATTTTAGGAAATTCCGAATCAGATTGGCATAGTCCAAAGTTTCACCAATGAAATTTTAATATAATCCCCCAATACCAAAGCCAATAAGTGAAATAGATGTCCGTTGATATGGCAGTTAAAGTATTGGATGAAAGTATCAATCAAGTAGTATTGATAAAACTCAAAGGTGGTAAAACCCTTAGAGGCAGCTTGCTTGGATTTGACCAACACATGAACCTGCTACTCGATTCTTCAGAAGAAATACCAACTGAAGGCGATTCTAAAACTCTTGGAACCATCGTAGTGAGAGGAGACAATGTAGTAATGATATCTCCCCCTCCAGCAAACTAGGTGATTTGAGATGGTAAAAGGCACAACTTCTATGGGTGGTTTTACTAAGAAAAAAGTCCACATTAGATGTAGAAGATGCGGTAAAAACTCATTGCACAAACGTCATCATGAGTGTGCTAGTTGTGGTTTTCCAGATGCCAAGAGACGAAAATACTCTTGGATTAAATGGTACACATAGATGCAAGAAATTGCTATTATTCTTAGTTCGTTAGCCGGTGTTGCAACAGCAGCAGCAGTAAGAAGAGCACCAAGAAACAAAACTCAGCTTTTAAGCATAGGTGCTAGTGCACACATCAAAAGTCAGATTAATTCATTAAAAATAGAAAAAGACATTCTTACAAAAACAATTTCAAGACTATACCAATCTGATTCGGAATTTCCTAAAATTCAACGAGATAAGCTATTGATAAAATATCAACCTCAACTAGGAGTTATTCTTGCAAAATTAGAAAAACTTGAAGATGCAAGCAAACATCCAGATCTTGGTCCGGTAGGGGATGGCCTCATAACTCTAATGGACCAAAAATTATCAAAATTAGATGATAGATTGTATGAATTATCCTCAAAGATCTTAACAGCGAAGA
Source organism: Nitrosopumilaceae archaeon (assembly GCA_037386265.1). Lineage (GTDB taxonomy): Archaea > Thermoproteota > Nitrososphaeria > Nitrososphaerales > Nitrosopumilaceae > Nitrosomaritimum. The sequence goes on along the minus strand of JARRMG010000194.1, from coordinate 158 downwards.
TTTCAGTTCCAGAGATCAAAGAAGAACAACCAATGGAAATAGAAACCCCTCAACAAAAACATAAACCAAAGCAAGAGTCAAAAATTGAGGATAAAATAAAAACCACATTTAATTTTGAAAAACCTAATTCGGTAAAACCAGAACCAGTAATTATCCCG
>JARRMG010000193.1:0-2713 GCA_037386265.1 Nitrosopumilaceae archaeon | reverse complement strand
CTCTTTCCAACATTTCCTAACGTGATAATGACTTTAGTTATGGCGAAATTCTTAGGCATGAGAGGGGGGGATTGTCTTTTTCCTGATTGTCGATAAACTCGTTAACACCTCAAAAACACAGTAAATTTCACTAATCCTTTAAAAAACAAAGACGTTAGAAAGATAACTAATTACTATCAAGTCTTTTTGTGAAAATATCAAAAATTATACTGTATGACGAACCTTCAATCCCTGAGATCCATTTAAAAAATCTTTGTGAATTTCTAAAAGAAACATTTCCTATTGAAGTTGAATTACGAGAAAATATTTTGAAATATTCCAACAAAGACACACCTCAAAAAATTGCGGGATGTAAAATTTTCAATCTGAGAAAGGATTTTGTGAAACATGTACCAACAAATGAAGAAATTACTTTTGAGAAATCAAATATCGAGAATACTTCAATTACGGAAAACATAATCATGTACGATGGTTTTCAGTTACAAAAAGTTTTTGCTGATTTCACCTATGATTATAATGATTATAGATATCATGGTCGTGCTCTTATTGGAGCAAACCCATCAATAATATCAACAACTGGAATTATTGAAGCACCTGCCAAACCAAAGGGGTACTATTACGAATTAATGACAAATTTCACAAGAGGTGTGAATGTAGATTTTGTGAAAGAGAAATTCAAGGGCAGTTATTTAGAATATCATGATTCAAGATTATCCAAAATTATTGAGGGGTATCTTTTACAATCTATTTTTTACTATGAAACAGGAGAGCCATTCTGTGACAATAAAGATTGTAAATTACTAAATGCACACTGGCAAAAAGATCTAATTTATTCCCAATTAGAATCAGGAAAACTATGTGAAAAACACCTACTTGTTTTAGAAAAAATGATAAGTAAATAAAAATAAAATTTTCAAAGTCTAATTCATTGAAAGATTTATTGGCATCCAAATAGGAATTTCATCTTTATCTTGCTTGAAATCATCAAATGAAATATTCTCATTGCATTTTTTCATATTTTTGTCTTTCAAGCATTCAGCAAGTGCTTGATTATACGATTCCTTTTGCTCAGATTTGAATGCCTGTTGTTCCTCAAAATCTCGATTGGGGTTGGTGCTCATCAAATAATATGTGTAATCAGTCGTTTCAAGATCCAAAAGTAAGTTAGAAAACAAAGCTTGTTCTACAGTCACAACATCATCTAAAAACCACTGTTTTTCAAAACCAGCCACATTGTGAGATACAACAATCATATCTGCATTTTCAAACTCCTTTACCACCTTGAATTGAACAGACAAGACTTTGGAAAAAGTATCCCAATGAGTCATAGATATTTGAATATCTTCTAAATATTCACCGTCATTGACCAAGTAGTTAATACCATTTGTTTTTAGAATTTTGATTGGAGCATATTCTGGTTTTTGAGAAGATGTTCCTTCAGGAAATATGTAAAGCTCCAACCCATCAGGGTGAAGTTTGCCCTCCCTGTAAGGAAGTTCGATTGTAAGATTAGTGACTTCACCTAGATTCACAGTTTGCTTTCTGTTTGGTTCATCTAACTTTATAGAATCAGGTAAAGAATGAGGAGAAAATCCGTTGGGATAGGCCTTTACTATTTTGATTACTTCATCATCATCAATTTGATTATAAGACATGTTATAACCCATAATACCTTTTGAGTTTTGCAAATTGCCATCAGAAGTCACTGGATGATTCAAGCTAAGGGAGTGTCCAATTTCATGCAAGGTGATTCTATTGATCACATCATGATCAAATTGTTTATGATCTTTATTTTTAACAATATCTTCAAATTTTTCAAGAGTTAGTGCGTTCCAAAAGTCATCATCGTTTTGTGCCATATTAAGTAGAGTGCTCTGATAATCATCAGTGTAAATGGTGACATTTGCTACAGGTGTAAGAGGGTGGCTAAATCCTGCAACCCCAGATAATTGGAATAGTGTTGGGTCAGGAGTATCAACATAATTCACAAAGCCATCACAAACTGATTCATCTTTTGGATAAACATGTAACGTCATATCCCAAACAAATGGATTGTTTGTAACCTCAACAATACGATCATGCCACGTCTTAATCGCATTAGCTGCGATATGGTTGAAAGCAGGGTTTTCTTGATTATTTGTAATACAATAATCTATTTGGGTATCATTAAAGACTAAAAGACGATTCCCTGTATAGGGTTGAAAATCTAAAAACTCGCTTTGTGAAGAGTGAGGCGAATATGCCAAAGCATTTTGATCGGCAACAACTACAACTGTAATTAATGATAATACAATTGCCATTTGCCCCAACATACCCTAATTTTGTCTCTTGCTTTTCATAAAAAACTTGCTACATTACAATTAGAAACCAAGCCTCACGACCTAAAAAAGAGATAATTTCCCAATATTAGCAAAAATCAAAACTTCCACTAATAATCCGAGAGGTCAAAACAGGATGATTGTTCAATTGGAAATTATTTCCAAGAATATCAAAGAGGAAATCAAGCCAAACCAATATCGGGCGATAGTGAGCAGGGCTTGATTCCTACTTATCGAACCGTTTTTTATTCAAAAGAAACAGGGTTAAATTTTGTTAATTGATCGATCAGAATTATCCTAGAAATGAACCTCAAACTGGGTCTATCACTTAAAATAATGAAATTAACAGAGTGTTTTCATGATGGCTGCAGACTCTGGGGCAACAGTTCTGGAAA
>JARRMG010000192.1:0-3159 GCA_037386265.1 Nitrosopumilaceae archaeon | reverse complement strand
AAAAATCGTTCTTAGATATTAGCATTGCAAAAGATTCCCTCTGATGTTAAGAATTTTATCAATTCTCAAAAATTGGGATATGTTGCTACTGTTTCTAATGACGGTACTCCAAATCTTTCTCCAAAAGGAACAATCATCACATGGGGTGATCAATTGGTATTTGCTGATATTCGTTCTCCAAAAACTATGAAAAATTTAGAAAGAAACCCTAGTCTTGAGATCAACATCGTAGATCCTCTCCTAAGAAAGGGATTCAGGTTTAAAGGAACTGCTACGCTTATTGGAGATGGGGCTACTTATGATTCAATTCTGAGACACTATAGAGAAAATGGACTAAAAAGCCAGATTGGAAGATTAGTGTTAATTGATGTAATGGATTTCTCAGAAGTTGTTTCTCCTTTATATGATCTTGGGGCAACTGAGGCTGAAATCAAAGAAAAATGGAAAAAATATTTTTCAGGGTTATGATTTATTATATTTAGATTTTTGCAGTTCTTCTAGTGTTTCTTTGGTGATTTCATGTTCTTGTCTTTCTTTCTCTAATAATTGCTGAATGACTTCTAGTTCCTTTTCAGTTTTGTTTAGTTTTGATTTAAGAGATGCTGCTACCGCACTTGCAGCCTCTATGATGCTTTTTGTTTCCGGTTTTTTTGCAATCTCTTTTTCGATGAATTCTTTTTCTTTATTTGTAAGAACACTAGTGTTTTCAGAACTTCCTAATTCTTGTTTTGCATTGTATAGTCTTGAGGTAATTTCCTCTAATTCTTTTTGAGTTTGACTTTGCTGCATTTTTATTTCATGTAATTCTGCTTTACTATCTGAAATATTTTGATTAATTTCTAAACTTTCCTTTTTTGATTTATCTAATTCTTCTCTTGCAGTTTTAAGTTCTTCTTCTATTTTTCTTAGGTCTGAAATTTGTTTTTTACTTTTTTGATACTGTTCATGTTCTGAGACTTCGTCTTGCTTTGTTCTAAATTCTTTTTGTAACTTTTCTACCTCTTCTTCTAACTCTTCTTTTAAAATACTCTCTTCGGATTTTTTAATTACTGTAGGTTCTTCGATTGTTTCTTTTTTCTTTCCAAATAATCCCATATCTGCCTCACGAAACTCTCTAAAGGATAAACCGTTCTTTAGACCTTTCTTTCCCTGTTTCGTACAAACCTGATGTAAAATCCAATACTGCCTATCACAATGCCGCCAATTAAGGCAATTGTGCCTAGAGTTGGGTCTGTAGGATGGATGTTGGGTGCTAAAAACAACAAAAGGGCTCCAAATATGATAAGTGCAAATCCCCCACTATTCCTTGATTTGTTGTGCTGACTATGTGCCATTTTTAGATATACTCAGAAATTGTTTTGGCAACTTTTTTTCTTCCAATGTCGGTGATAAAAGGCCCAATTTTTGGTCCTCTGGTTGTCCCTAAAATTATCTGATAAAGTATTTTGAAAAAGTCTCTAGGTTGGACATCATTTGATTTTGCAATTTGATAAATTGTATTTTGAATATCTTCTGGCTCCTCTTCGGCATCAAGTGCGGTGCTTAACAATCCAAGTGCTTTTTTTGCCGAATCGCCCATGTCGATTTCTATTTTTTCTTGTTCGTCAAATTCATCAGCATAATTTCCAGCCAGATCAATCATTTTTTCAATTTCTGGTTGTGGATTTTTTATTACTCCATAATCAACAAGTTTTTTCATCACTCTTTGTGTTCTATCTTCTTTGAATATTTTTGACAATTCAATTAATAATCTGTAGTTAACATGAATGCTTGACTCTTTTGGGGGGTTTAGCAGATTGACATATTCAAACAATCCTTTTGATTTTGTAAGTTTTGCCTGATTATCTACTTTGATTTTACCAAAATAGATGTCTTCTAACTCATTGTATTCTGCCATTAATGATGGGATGTCTTCAAATCCAAGTTCCCTTGCACCAGTAATTCTTTTGAATAGCAAAAGCAAAATTGATTTTGGGTCTCCAAACTCTAACCACTTTTGAGCAGTTATTACATTTCCTAAAGATTTCGAGATCTTTTTTCCACCTTTATCTAAAAACATTTCATATTTTACATGATGTGGATGAGGATAATTGAGAATTTCATCTGCTACCCAATCATTTACTTTGACGGAATCCATAATGTCCTTTCCATATGCTTCAAATCTAATGTCAAATGCTGCCCATCTTGCAGCAAACTCTACCTTCCATGCTAGTTTTCCTAAATCTTTTGTAATGTCTGCTTCTCCTTGATGGCCACAACCTTTGACTGTGTTTGAGCCTATTTCGGCATCGTGGCAATTGTAGATGACTTTTTTCTCATCTGGAAGGTATTCTGTGGATTCTGCAGTGTATAATTTACTACAATTGGCACATACGGGAAAGTAAGGTAGATATTTTTGAAATTTTTCCTGCCCTACCAATTCGGAAATTTTATCTCCAATTTTAGAACTATTTTGCAAAATTGTATGAATTTGATCCTTTAGCAGCCCCTGCTTGTAAGTATCAATAGCTCGTCTAAATTCGTACTTTATTCCTACCTTGTCGAGTCCGTCCAAAAGAATACTGCTCATATGCATTCCATAAGATTCGTGACATCCAAAAGGATCTGGTATTAATGATACTGGCTTTGCAATATGTTCCTGCAAGGATTCTGGAAACCCTTCAGGAATTTTTCGTAATCCATCTAGATCATCTGAATATGCAATTAATTCTGATTTGTATCCAAAATTTTCAAGGGCTAGTTTTACTCCGTAGGCTCTAACGGCATCTCCTAGACTTCCAATATGTGGGACTCCTGAAGCTCCAAGACCACTTTCAACTCTAATCAAATCTAAATTTCTTCCAATTGATTTTTCTCTTTCTAACAATTCGAAAGACAGTTTGTCTATCCAGGTCCCTTTTCCAATTGTTTCTGTTTCTGACATTCTAATTCACTAGCTCAATGATTTGCACATGTAGGGCCCATATAACGAATACCCTAATTTTTGATAGTATTCTCTGGTTCCTACTGCACTAATTACTAAAAGACTATTGGCATCAAATTCTTCGCGTGATATTTTTTCTGCTTCTTTCATTAACTTTTTTCCAAGACCTGAATGCTGAATTTCTTTTTGATTTTTGACAATTTCACCATTGAGTAAAATTTTGAATTTTGAATTTT
>JARRMG010000191.1:0-3226 GCA_037386265.1 Nitrosopumilaceae archaeon | reverse complement strand
AGGCCAGATGTTTTTGAACCTTTGTGGCTACTTGCAGCTGTAATTTGGTACATTACTATTGGATTCTCGATTTTATTTGTGTATAATAAAACAAGACTGGGTTATCTTGTAGCAGGTGTTTTGACTTGGGTAACGATGGCTTTTTGGCTTTTTGATAACTTCCATATTGCATTTCAAATGTCATTGATAGCAAAAGAACCAAATCAAATAATGACCATTAGAAATTTTATTGGGATTGCAATTGCAGGCATTGCCATAGTTGCCTCTCATAATTTGTTCCATAAGGTTACGCAATACCAAAACAAAGGAAAACCCCTTTAACCATCACTCAATATTTTTTTGAAAATTTTCTTTGATTTATCAGACTCTGTTTTATGATCAATTATGGGCATTGGATATTTGCAATTTTTAGGAGTCTTTTCCCATAATTTGTGAATTTCATTTGGTGAAAAATCGCGCAATTCTGGAATCCATTTTTTTACATATTCGCATTTAGGGTCAAACTGCTCTTGTTGCCTCCAGGGGTTAAATATCCGAAAATATGGGACTGCATCGCAACCTGTAGATGCAGACCATTGCCAGTTTCCTGCATTTACTGCGGGATCGTAATCGATTAATTTCTCTGCAAAAAATTTCTCACCCCATCTCCAATCTATGTGTAAATCTTTTGTTAAAAATGAAGCAACAATCATTCTTACCCTATTATGCATGAATCCTGTCTGTGTCAATTCTCTCATCCCTGCATCCACGATTGGAAAACCTGTCATGCCCTTGCACCATGCATTGAATAATTCATGTGACTTGGACCAACGTATTTTGCCATATTTTTCCTTAAATGATTGGTTCTTTGAATAAGGAAAATGGTATAGTATGTGATGGTAAAATTCTCTCCAATAGATTTGGTTGATGAGAATATGATCTTTTCCCAAATTGTTTTTTAGTGCTTGAAGTACCTCTCTTATGGAGACGGTTCCAAATTTATTGTGGGCCGAAAGTTTTGTAGTTGGTTAATCTTTTTTCCACGAGCTTTTGTTCTCAATACAGCTTGACAGCATATACATCGAATTGCTTCAGTGGTTAAAAAAAGCCCACAGAACGTACATATTTTCCTCTAAAATTATTTGTTTTGTTATTTTTGTGGGGTTCCCTTCATAAACGGCGAGATGACTTTTTTTCTTTTTTAGATGTAAATCCAAGTCCTCAAGGCTTTCGCTTAAGAAATTACCCCTAAATTCTGATTTTTTTAAGCCTTTTGAAAGCTTTTCATCATAAATGAATACAGGAATTACTTTTTCAGAATTCTTAAGAGCTAAATAAAGTCCTAAATTATCTTCTAGCCGTAAATCTCTTCTAAAGACAAAAATAGATTTTTTATATTTTCTCTCTTTTTGTATTTCTATCATAAACTCTCACTTTTTTATGAGTTTTTCAATGAGAGGGATTTTTCATAACTCTTGATTTCTTTACTAATATTTGGAACTGAATATAATAGAAAGTAGGTTTGGCTAAGCAAATACATGTTATTGAATTGATAAGTTATGGGCTCGATTTCTGACAACACCTTTCCAAGACTCGCTTGATTTTTTCTAAACTTTTTGATTAATTCAAGCAAACGATTCTTCTCGTTTTGATTGAAACACTTTCCAAAATATCCAAAAATATGCATTAATACGTTAGTGTGAGTTTTTATGGTTGGTTGAGAATATAGTGCCTCTTCCAAGCAACTTTCATAATTTTCCAAAACTTCTTTGATTTTGTTGTTATGGTGATTGGCAACAATATTTCCTAAATCCTTTAATTTTTCTTGATTGTGTGCCATTAGTAGATACTTGTTGTTTGTATGAAAATTGACGAGATCACTCATTTTGGGATCATTTTTTAAATCCTCAAATCTTTCTTTAACATACTGAGCGATATCCTTCTCTGAAAGGGGACCATGTTTGATGATTAAATTTTCTTTGATTTTACCTGAAATTGGATTCATAGTAACAAACTTGGATGATCGGTTAAAAACCCCCGTTGAAAATAGCACTATTACCACTAGGATTACTGGATTTTCAATTTACCTAAATTTTTCAATAATTTTATTCTGGTACCCATACACCATTGGATTTAGCACTAGAAAATAAATTAGCACCAGCTTAAATATCATGAAGCAAAAACGTTGGTAATGAAAGCAACAATAACCACTATTGCCGCAATAATGATGGTAGGTTCAATCATTCCGCTTGCAAGTGCAGAACAAATTCCATCCTGGGTAAAGACAAACGCAGGCTGGTGGGCTGAGGGAACTATCACAGAGTCTGATTTTGTCCAAGGAATACAATTTCTAGTAAAAGAAGGGATTATCGTTGTTCCTCCAACTGAAGTTTCAGGTGAGATATCTCAAAGTGTACCTGATTGGGTAAAAACAAACGCAGGTTGGTGGGCCGACAATGCTATTTCTGATTCTGATTTTGTCCAGGGAATTCAATTTATGATTAAATCTGGATTGATCTCGCTTGGATCAGAACAATCTGAAAAACAAAACACTAGTTCAAATTCAGAGACATCTTCCCTAGAGAAAGAATTGGCAACATGCCAAGAAATTAAAAAAGCATATGATCGATTAAACTGTGAAAAAGAGGTAAAACATAAAATGCTCGTTGCAGAATTCCGTGAAAACTCTGATGTCTATGATATAGGATCTGCGAAGTTTTACTTTCCAGAACCTAATTTGGAAATCAGAGATTCAGGTTCTGCATATTTGACTATTGATGTGCTAGTAGAGAACATGGGTGATTCGAACTTGGAGTTGATGTGCTCCGGTCCATCAGTTTGCAATTATGATGTTTGGAATGGAGTAAAGGCCTACAAATATTCGTCAACTGATTTTACCAGCGGATTGCTGGTCATAAAGCCAGGTGAATCTAGAACCTTTAACATGTTCTTTGGTCCAAACATCGGCTATGGTGGAACAGAATTTGAATACGATTCTTCAAAAGAATACGTGTTTCGAATAAACGAATCTTGGGGAAGTGCAACGATTCCTTTGAATCTTAGCTAACCTCAATTTTTATTTTTAAATTAAGAAATTAGCACTAGTAACCAATCTTACCACCATCTTAAATATTTTAAAGACAAAAACAGAATATGAATGAATTAACCCCTCCAATAATTGACTTGAATAACACTCCTGATGAACTCAGGGCAAATTCAAGACTTCGAATTTGTGTGGAATGTGGTC
>JARRMG010000190.1:0-3098 GCA_037386265.1 Nitrosopumilaceae archaeon | reverse complement strand
TGAACCAGAACTTGTAATAGAACCAGTTCAAAGCCCCCAACCCACCATCTCCCCAAGTGTGATTTCATCAACATTTATGGCAAATGGTTCTCCAGTTCTTGGAGACCCTAATGCTCCGGTAACTTTGGTAGAGTTTGGAGATTATCAATGTCATTTTTGTAATGTTCATTTTCACAACACAGAACATGATTTGCTAGTAAATTTTATTCAAACAGGTAAGGTAAAGATGATTTTCAAAGACTTTACAATTATCGGACCGGACTCGGTAAATGCAGCTCATGGGGCTCATTGCGCAAATGATCAGGGGAAATTTTGGGAGTATCATGATATTTTATACAATAATTGGACTGGTGAAAACAACGGATGGGCCTCATCAGATAACTTGTTGCGATTTGCACAAGAAATAGAATTAGATATTGACCGCTGGTCTGAATGCATGCTTGATGAAAGATACACACAGATTATTTCAGACAGCAGTAAAGACGCAAGTGATTTAGGGATCACTGGGACTCCTGCATTTTTTGTAATTGGTCCGGATAATAAAATAACAAAAATTTCCGGAGCGCAGCCTTATGAAAGATTTGAGCAAGTATTCAATTCAGAGCTTGAAAAAGTCTCATAAGGTATAAAATCGATCTTTTTTGTTTTAGTTTAATCTGAATAATACGAATAAAAATTTAGAGATTTGATCGGTCAACATCAGTGCACCTTTTTAAATATTTAGGCATAAAATTCCAAAATTTTGTTAATTTTGAGTTAAATTTGATCATAGTTAATCCTTATATGAGAACCCTCAGGGAGCAAGCTTATGGCAGCAGGTATTGATGATATTTCCATTTACATACCAAGATTGTATGTAGATGCAGCTGATTTTGCAGACGCAAGAGGGTTGGATCCTGCCAAACTCCAAAAAGGTCTAGGAGTTTCAAAGATGGCAATTGTTGATACAAATCAAGACCCAGCTTGTCTTGCAGCAAATGCATGTTTGAAAATAATGAAGGACAACAAAATGTCCCCTGAAGATGTTGGACGACTCTATGTATCAACAGAGTCCTCATTTGATGAATCAAAGGCCATGAATTCTTATGTGATTGGAATGCTTGAGCAAGTTTATGGTCAAGGTGCCTTTGAGCACTGTGGTGGCGTGGAGACCAAATTTGCTTGTGTAAGTGGTTCTTATGCATTATACGATAATACAAACTGGATTAGAGCAGGAGAAGCTGAAGGAAAAGCAGCACTTGTTGTAGTTTCAGACATTGCAAAATATGATATGGGTAGTAGTGGCGAGATGACTCAAGGTGCAGGAGCTGTTGCAATGCTTCTCAACGACAAACCAAGGCTAATGGCATTTGACCCCAAGGTAACTGCAACATCAATTAAAGACGAATATGATTTTTACAGACCATTTGGAAAAGAGACCCCAATTGTTCACGGACAATACTCCAATCTTTTGTATATGATTCAAGTAAGAAAGGCCCTAGAGACATACAAGAAAAAAGCGATATCGTCTGAACTAATCAAACTTGAACCAGGCGAGACGATACTTGATCATATGGATTACATCAACATGCACTTGCCATACAGCAACATGGGCAAAAAAGCATTGGCATATTTGGTTAGACATGAATGGCGACAATTGCCAAGATGGAAGAAGATAATTGCAGAAATGGGCATGGAAGAACCAATTCCAAAAGACCCACGTGGAACAATTGAATCAGTCCTTAGCGACCAAGAGTACATGACTAGAGACCACGAGTTTACCAAATTGTTTACCAAGACTCCTGAATTCCAAGAAGTGTATGAGGCAAAGCTTGCAAGTTCCCTTATTGCATCAAAAATGATTGGAAATCTTTACACAGCATCACTATACTTGGGGTTCCGAAGCAGTTTAGAGTTTGAATATCAGAAAGGAATCAATCTTGAAGGAAAGAGAATTGGGTTTGGCTCATATGGGAGCGGGGCAAGTGCAATGGTGTTTAGCGGTGTGATTCAACCAGAATACCAAGAGATTGTAAAGAACATGAACCTGGAGGCAGAGCTTGGCCCTAGACGGAAACTAACATTAAACGAGTATGAGAGAATCCATGAAAGCAAGATTGGTCCAGAAGAGTCCATGCTAAAGCCAAATGACAAAGAAGAAAGTCTAGGAGTTTTGGCAACAGGGATTCTGCACTATATGCTTACAAATGCCATGCTTTCAAGTCAGAGAAAGGTAGAGAATCAAGGAATTGAAGTAGACATTGTAATTCCAGACGTGAAAACATTAGAACAGGATGCAAAAAAGACCCTGATCATTTGTATTCCAAAGACAGGGGATAAAAAAATCATTTCAGAAAAACTAGAAAAAATGAAAGCAATTCAGCCAGAAAAACAAAACATTTGGCTTGTTTTAACTCAGGACTTGGGATTTGAAAACAAAACCTTTGTTATTAAAAAAGACGGTAATTTTTCAAAGATAATCTTTGAGATTGCCCAATTTGTAAATGTACAAGGACACAACAAATTCAAAATTTTGCGAATCTAGTCAATCAAAGATTTCACGTCGATGTTCTTTTTGAAGGTCTTGTACAAAGAATCATCGCTAAGATCCTCAATGTATGGAATAGTCCCTAGGATAGGAACGCCTGTCAAGCTTTGCAGGTCTCTTTTTAGCATCTTGAGTGAATATCCATCCGAATCAAAATTGTTAATTATTATCCCCTTGATTGGAATTTTGTATTTTTGACACATTTTTACAGTCATAATGGTGTGATTTACAGTTCCAACCCTAGTTCTAGTAACAATCACTGCAGGAATGTTCATCTCTTTTATCAAATCAGTAATATAGTAATTTTTTAAAATTGGAGTCATAATTCCACCCATGCCTTCAACAAGTAGAATTTTGTGCAGTTTTGATAATTTGTTAAAACTAGACAAAACAGTTGTTTTTTTGACCTTGACTTTAAGCGACTTTGATGCAGTGTATGGAGACGCTGCCAATGCAAAAAATTGTGGATTCAATGAAAGAAACTTCGAAAAGCTAAAGTAATAGGGATGTATCAAATCAACAACCGACGGAAGTGTATCAATGAAGGTTAATATCATTTCAGAAAAGAACA
>JARRMG010000189.1:0-2250 GCA_037386265.1 Nitrosopumilaceae archaeon | reverse complement strand
GAATGCAGCAAAACCACCAAAAATTACTGCCAACACTATCAATGAAATAGCCAAATCACCTACATCAAAAATTGCTGTTCCAGAACCTGTGGCTGGATTTGCCTCTGCAGCTTCTATACTTCTTTTTTGTAACTCTAATGCTTCTTCTAAAACATAGTCTTGTGGTGAGTCAGGAAGAATTTCTGGAGAGGGTTCTGGTTCAGGTTGAGCTAATTGAGCAGTATCTTCCACTGATTCATCTGCTGAGGATTGGAACCCTCCATCTTGGGGCGAGGTAACCTGAGCAGTTTCTCTGGAGTCTATTACAACTTGGGTATCTTGCTGCATCAAGGACAAAGACATCAAACCAGAAATTCCAGCTGCGATTCCTAATCCGGCAATTTTGTAAATATGCTTAAAGGACCTTACCAACAATTTGCTTTCTTTTGTTTTTTCAGAATATTTTGGTGGAACAATTACCATGCTAAATTTTGATGCTGAATAGAACTTCATGTCCTGGGATTTTGAGTTTTTTTCAATTTTTGTGACCTTTACCACGCCTAAATCCTGTAATTTGATAATGTGATATTTTACTAATTGCAAGGAAATGCCAGTCTTTTCTGCAATTTGAAGGGCAGTTAATTCTTCGTTGAATAATAATTGCAAAATCGCTCGACTTGAATCATTGGTCAAAAGTTCACCAAATGATTTTATTTTCACATCATCGGTGGCAATAATTTTTATCTTTTCTGTGATTTCATCTTGTTTATCTTCTTCAGGCATTGGAATTCTTTTTGTTAGGCTCTAGGATATGTAAATTGTTTGGTAAAATCAGAATTTCACTTAACCTTTTAAGCTCACAGGAGATATAGTAGTAACCGTCAAAAGGCAGAAATAAAAAAAGATGATAAAAATGAACTCAAAAATAATCCTTCCAATTGCAGTGGCAATTGCCGTTTTGGCAACAGCTGGAGTAATTCTTGGTCTAGGATTAAATGCACAACCAGAAATTACCAATACTCCTCCGCCTCCTCAAATAATCTATGTAAACAAGACTGTATCTGATTTTTTTGAAGGTTCCCAAGAGATTAAAAAAATTTCCTCCGAATCTGAACTAAGAGAAATTTTAACTGCATCTAGTATCTTTGAGGGCGGGTTTTATGATGATGGATTTTTGAGACCTATGGATTCATTTGTAATGGAAGAGGCATTAGAGATGCAGCAAAGGAGTGTAGAAGCTGGAGAAGCTATGCCAACTGGAGCCCCTGCCGTAGAACCACGCCCTTCACTACCACCAAGCTTTGACTCTAATTCAAAAGACCAAGCTGGTTCTGCTGGTGTTGATTATTCAACTACAAATGTCCAGGTAGAAAATGTAGATGAACCTGACTATCTAAAAAATGACTCAAAATACGTGTATATTGTATCTCAAAACACCCTTTCAATAATTGATGCATACCCTGCTGAATCTGCAAACCTTGTACTCAAAATTGCCTTAGATATTGAATCTCAATGGATTCAAAACATGTTTCTCAATGATGACCGTTTAGTGATCTTCTACAATGGGCAAAGCCAAGAAGAAATAATTCCACAGTTTGACTTTATCCCTAGACCATCCTACAACCCAGTTACTCATGCATTGATTGTAGATGTTTCTGATAAAGAAAATCCTGAGATTCTAAAGGACTATACAATTGATGGTCATTTCCGAGATGCACGAATGATCGGCAACTATGCATATTTTGTAACAAACCAAAACATTGACTATCAATATCCTCGACTTCCAATAATTATGGAAAGAGCAGAACCTGTAATGGTACCTGACGCATTTTACTTTGATAATGTAGAGAGATTTTCTAATTTTAATACCCTGACTGCCATTGATATTTTTGGAGATACCATATCTTCTGAGACATTCTTGATGGGATATAGTGGAACCATTTATGTTTCTGAGAACAACTTTTACCTGACATACCAGCAAAATCTTCCATATGGATTTTATGAGGAATCATCACAGGACAGATTCTTTGATGTGGTAGTTCCATTATTGCCACAAGACTTGCAGGTAAAAATTAAACAAATACGACAAGACTCTAGTCTTAACTCTGCAAGACAATGGGCAGAAATTTCTGAACTTTTACAAGACTCTTACAACCAAATGACCCAAAGCCAAAAAGAGCAGTTATTTGAAAAAATTCGAAAAGCACTTGCAGATTACGATGCAAAAATCCAAGAAGAATCCCTCAAGACAATAATTCATAAAATATCAAT
>JARRMG010000188.1:0-2251 GCA_037386265.1 Nitrosopumilaceae archaeon | reverse complement strand
AACGTTGTCTCTACTATTGAAGCATTCGTTTAGTTTAAAATTAAGAAATGACCCAAGTCAAAACTTGACTATCGGGCGATAGCAGGCAGACTTGAATCAATTATTACTACATGAATAATTTATTTAAATGATATGAAGTGTTCTCAAATCATTTTACACTGTCATAAAAAAACAATAATGTCTGTTTTTTCAAAAGTCATACCTGACATTAAATCAAAATAGAATTATTCAGAAATGTGTCAAAATGCAAGTGTAAATTTTGCAGTTATGTAAATGAACTAATTTCTGAGAGAAATTCAATGGAAGATGAATACTAGTACATTAAAGATTCGAAATACCTTGATGAGGAGGTATAAAATAAATCAAAATATTGCATAAAATAACTACCTATTTTTACCAAACGATCCCTGATGATCAGTCAAACAACAAGAACATTGTTTTGCATAACATTCATCTACTTTCTCATGCCCACACGACCCACAGTGACAGTAAGGATCAACAGTCATAAAAGATAAAACTTTGTAACGATACTTAATCTGTTTGCTTAATTTTCTTTTTTGATAATATCGTAATTACTTTAAGGGGTGATGGGGATTAGTAATTTTATGACATCAATGGACAAGGCAGGAATTGCCATTGCAATTGCAGTAGTGGCAGTCGCGTTAGGATTTACCACCTTTTCAGGTCCCACTTCTGAAATTACACCAATCGTTGAAAAAACGACCACTACAATAAAAGAAACCGGACAGGACATAAAAGAATCAAGTGGTGATGTATTTGAAAAAGTTAAAGAAACAACAAAACAGATAGCTGAAGAAACCCAACAACTAGGAGAAACTACAAAAGAAGTTACCACATCAAAATTACCTGCAAGGCTTGTTTCAATTCCAAAAGGAACTAACATTCCTGGATGCGAAGAAGCAAATCTTTGCTATGATCCACCATCCTTGATAATATTTGCAGGAGGAGAAGTGATATGGCGAAATGATGACTCTACATCTCATACTGTTACCAGTGGAAACATTATTGAAGGACCAAACGGAATTTTTGACAGTGGATTGATAAAGGCAGGAGAAACTTTTTCATTCAAATTTGAAAAGAAAGGAGACTACAATTACTTTTGCATGATTCATCCATGGGCTAACGGCTCAGTTACGGTAAGCTAGACAAACCAAAAATTTTTCAATTTTTTAAAAAATACATCGTGTAAATTAATCGTGTTACACTTCCAGTTGTTTAAATATAATTTTCATGCATAAAGTATGGCGATAGATGGTAAAAAGAGTAGAGTGTGACATTTGTGGTAAAAGAATTCTGGGATACACATATCTCAAAACCCACTACAAATTAAAACACCAAAAAGAACTAGTAGACGAATCCAACCCAATATGAAGAAAAAAATGATTAGAGTTCTATAGTAGAACCTTCATTTAATGAGTAATGTTGGGTATGATTTTTTCCATGCACATCATACCAACTGACTTTTAACGCAACTTTTTTTCTTGCTGCACTTTCAACTTCTATGGTGTGAGCCATTCTTATTCTGTCGCTTAGTTGTACTTCGCTCATAGAGGTTTGTTGCAAAGCATAAAGATATCCCTGCGTGTGAAAAATAGTTTTTGATCGAGCGAAGTGTTTTGACCCTTAATAGCCAAGATTACGTTTAGTTCATTTAATTTTGTTAACATGAACGATACATTGAACAAGATTATGGCTTCAAAACCACCTTTAGTGTTTTTGAATTTTTAGCTTGGTCAAATGCTTCATTGAATTTCTCCAACGGGTATTCTGAGTCAATCAAACCATCCACAGAAATTATTCCCGATGCAAGAGCATTGATTGCCGGCCTGAATGGTCCGCATCTAGATCCTACAAGAGTAATTTCGTTGACTACTGTAGGAGTCAAATCAAGATTTTCCTTTGAGGCAATTGTAGATTTTAAGATCACAGTACCCTTTGGTTTAACAAGCTTCATCGAATCTAAAAATCCTGAATTGCTCCCAGTGGCTTCAACTACTAAATCATAGGAAAACTCTTCATCAGATTTGATTCCAATCTTTGTTTTTATTCCTAATTTTTCAAGTCTTTCTAGCTTGTTTTGATATCTTCCAAAACAAGTAATGTCTGAACAACTTGTCTTCATTACAGAAATTATTAGTTGAGATAATCTTCCATCTCCTACAATGGCAACATGCCAATTAGGTTTCAATAAAACTTGCTCCTTTATCTCAAATGCAGCTGCAATTGGCTC
>JARRMG010000187.1:0-2254 GCA_037386265.1 Nitrosopumilaceae archaeon | reverse complement strand
GCAAAGATCAAAACAATAAACAAAATAAAAAAAGCAACTGCCAAATCTCCTGCTTTTGTTTTTAAAACTTCTCCAAGTGTCTTCATTGGGTCTGAATATCGAGCAAGTTTGAATAATCTGAATAGTCTCAATAGTCTGATTATCCTAATTATTCTAGTATCTGCGATAACAAATGGCAGGAAGAAAGGTAGGATTGCAGCCAAATCTACTAGCATCATTGGAGTGAAAATAAAACGAATTACTCCCATCTTTGAATTTTGGTACTTTGGATTTAACTTACAAACAAATAATCTTGTAGCATATTCCCCAGTAAAGATAATAATTGAAAAAACTTCAAAGGGTGTAAAAAGATAACCATATTCATCTAAAACAGATTCTTCTGTTTCAATAATCACAACAAGGACATTTATTGCAATCAGAGATACAATAAAAATTTGAAAAGATTTGGTAGCTTTATCATTTGTAACTCCTTCAAGAATCTCATAAGTTCTTTGCATGAATTTACTTGTCATTTTAAATAATCATAACCATTGTCTTTTTCTAAACCACGCCACCATGATGATCACAATAATTGCCATCACTCCAATCATGACAAAGTAACTTCCCTCCCATGCAAGTTCAGGAATATAATCAAAATTTGTTCCATAAACTCCTGCAATGAAAGTGATTGGAATGAATATGCTTGCAATGATAGTCAATGTTTTCATGACTTCATTCATTTTATTACTCAGACTAGAAAGATAGGTGTCAAGCATGCCTCCAACTACGTCACGTAACCCTTCTATGGTGTCAATTACCTGAACAATGTGATTATAGCTGTCTCTAAGATAGGTTTTGGTTTCTTCTTCAATTAATGCAGAATGACTCCTTTGTAAACTGTCAATTACCTCTCTTGCAGGCCAAATAGATTTTCTAAGTAATATCATCTGTCTTTTTAATAATTGAAGTGTTTGCAGAGTATTTGGACCTGGGTTGGACATTAACTCGTCTTCTAAATTTTCTGTAATATCTCCAATTTGCTCAAGAACCAGAAAATAACTGTCAACTACGGCATCTACTAAAGTATATGCAAGATAATCTGTATTTCGTTTTCTTAGAGTGCCAACATTTTCCCTCAATCTATCTCTTATTTTGTCAAAAAAATCCTCTTCAATCTCTTGAAAAGTCAGGAGATGATTTTTTGCCACAACAAATGATATCTGCTCGAGCTCAATTTTTCCCTTTTCAGTATTAAAATGGGGCATCTTTAACGTGAGGTGAATATAGTCTTCGGAAATTTCAATTGAGGGTCTTAATTCGGTGTTCATAATGTTTGCTTGATGCAGTCTGTGCAAACCAAACTCATTTCCAACTCTTTCTATTATTTTTGGATCATGAATGCCAACTATGTTTATCCAAGAAACATTGGGCTTATGCTTAGATTCTAAGCACTCTTCAATTGTCGCATTTTTATTTTCAATAATATTTTTTTCATCATATTCAAATAATTCAATTTTTGTATGGTCTACTTTTTGTTCTCCAACTAGAATTAATTCTCCAGGTCTGAGTCCAATGGTATCGGCGATAGTTGTGCGTTCTGATTTTTTCTTTTTGATGATTTTAGAAAAACGTGTAAAATCATTTAATCCAAATTCATCAGTGAGTTTTGAAACAGTGGAGGTTTTACTCACAACTCCGATTATAACGAATCCGGCGATTATTGAAAAGATAAGGCTTACAAATAATGGAAGAAGATCTCCTGCCATGGCGGCCTGATAGATAGCTTGTACATCTGTTTGCGAGCCTGGTTTTATTATTGCACCAATTATCAAGTCGATTAAGAAAAACAAGAATGACATTATTGCACCAATAATGATTGCAGTCACAGCAGTAATTTTTGGTGGAACATGGATGTTTTCTTCTTCTTTGTAAGGTGAAAGATATTTTCTATACCTAATTATTAGTAGTGAAATTGCAGTGATAATTATTGTGGAGATGATCCACCATCCTACAAATAATGGACCTTGTTGGGATTCAATATTTTCAAATCCTGATATTAAATCTTGAATGTTTCCTGTAAGTGGTATGGATAGTAAAGAAGTTGCAATGCCAATTACAATTTGATAAAGAAAAGCAAACGTAAAGCCGTATACCAATCGATTTACAATAATTCCAATCTTATCGTTCATTGACCATTCTATGTTTTTGATTTGAGTACTTCAATCTTTATTCCAAAGTAATTGTTTTCATGTAAGTTTATGAAAATATCTATAAC
>JARRMG010000186.1:0-4212 GCA_037386265.1 Nitrosopumilaceae archaeon | reverse complement strand
TACTACAGAACGAAGCGATTCTATGTCACCAAATGATGCAAAAGATACTTTTTCAACAAGTGGTGTAAATGCTTTTTTGTATTTTGGATTAAAGGTTAGTGATAATGCTCCAAAAGATTTTCCATGATATGATCCTTTCATTGCAACCATTCCTTTCTTTCCAGTAAATTTTCGTGCAAAATTTATTGCAGCTTCTACTGCTTCAGCTCCACTGTTATTAATATGGACTTGTGACAGTTTTTTTGGAGCAACACTGATCAAAGTTTCTAAAAACTTTTCACGAGTTTTATTGTATAGTGAACTGTGTACTGTTATGATTTTGTCTATCTGTTCTTTTAAAGCGTTAACAACACGTTCATTTCTGTGACCAACAAGTGCAACTCCATAACCTCCCATACAATCGATGTATTCTTTACCATTAACATCCCAGACATGAGACCCTTTACCTTTCTCCACTGTTACTGGGAATCTCTGATATAGATTCCCCATAAATTGATCTTCACTCATGTTCAATCACTGTACAGTTATCGTGGGATATTGCAGAGGATATAGGATTTTCCTATTGCCCATTAGCAATCAAGGCTTCTTTTACTCCCATATCGAGGGCCTCAGTAGAAGCAAGAATTTTCTTCTCCATCCCTGGACCAATTTTGGGTCTGATTTCTTTGGCTTGGGCAAGGGTTAGTTTAGTTACTAATTTATCATCCATCAAAAGTCCATCCACATTTGTAATGAATAGCACTTTATCAGAACCAACTTTTCCTGCAACATATGCTGCTGCTCTATCTCCATCAACATTAAGAAAGTCTGATTCTTCGCTTATGGCGATGGGGGAAATTACTGGCGTCAGGCCTTGATCCATCAACGATTTGATTAATTCTGAATTAATATTTCGTATTTTTCCTGTATATCCGCCATCAATTGCCTGCTTTCGGCCTTTTTCATTTACAATAAGCAACTTCTTTTTTCTTTCAGCTTCTATCACTTTGGCATCTACTCCAGACAAACCAATTGCATTTATCCCATGTTTTTGAAGCATCTGGACTATGGTTTTGTTTATTCGTCCAGCCATTACCATGGTAAAAATTTCTGCAGTCTCCTTGTCTGTGTATCTGCTTTTAATTCCACTGGGAGATGTGACAAACTTTGGTTCTTTTCCTAATTGTTCACAAACTTTGGTGACTTCCTTTCCACCACCATGAACCAAAATCACTCCTTCTGTTTCAGCGACTTTTTTGATATCTAAAATTGTTGATGGGTGTAAGTTATCTACTACACTTCCACCAATTTTGATTGTAATCATTTCTAAACCGGTGTTAGTGGTGTATATCTTAGGCCGTCCATTTCGTCGAATCCACACATTACATTCATGTTCTGAACGGCTGAACCTGCAGCTCCTTTCATCAAGTTATCTGAAGCTGATAAAGCAATCAATCTGTGATTGTCCTCATCCAAATCAAATCCAATATCACAAAAGTTTGAACCAACCAAGAATTTTGGATCTGGGAATTTATACAATCCTTTTTTGTCGCGAATCAATCGGACAAATTTTTCTTCACCATAAGCTTGACGATATAGTTTCCACAACTCCTTTTCCTCAATATCTTTTTTCATAAAGGTGTGATTGGTACACAAAATTCCACGAACAACATCCACTGCATGTGGACTCATTGAAACATGAATCTTTCTTCCTGCAATCTCGCTTAACTCTTGTTCAATTTCCCCGGTATGTCTATGCTTTGCTGGCTTGTATGGTCTGATAACTCCAGCTCGCATTGCATGTGCTGTGCCTGAGCCCGAACCAGCACCTGATGAACCAATCTTTGAATCTACTACAATGTGATCAATGTCAATCAGGTCATTTCTAATCAAAGGTGCAAGTGCAAGCATTGAGGTTACGGCCATACATCCAGGGCATGATACAAGTTGTGCTTTCAAGTCAATTATTTTGATTCCTCTGTCGTATAGTGCTTTTACAATCTCAGTTGCAGTTCCATGTGGCACTGCAGTGAAAACCACATCACATTTGTCTGAAATTTTATCATAATCTAATTCTGAAAAAGTCAGATCGGTAAATCCCTTTAAACTTGGCTGAACTCTGTGCAAGTATTCTCCTACATGTTGTCGTGAAGTTACCATGGCGATCTCAACGTCTGGATGATTTACAAGTAAACGAAGGGTTTCGCCTCCTACATATCCTGAAGCGCCAACTACTCCTACTTTCATGTTAAATTCTGTCGTAATGGAGTATAATTTATTTCCTAATGCAACTAAGAGCGTACTCTACCATTGCTTTGGGTATGTTTCTCTTGGCAACTCTTGCTAACCCCTTAAACTCTACAGTATTGTTTACCTCGTGAACTACTAATCCTTTTTTCTCATCTTCCATCATGTCAATCCCTAAGATTCCTCCTCCCATCGCTTTTGATGCCTTTACGGCAATGTCTTCCATCTCTTTTGTAATCTCACAAATTTCTGGATCTGCTCCAAGTGCAATGTTGGTCTTAAAACCATTTGCAGATTTTCTGTACATTGCAGCAATTGGTTCATCACCTACGGTAATTATTCTAATATCTCTTGGAGGTCTGTGGATTAATTCCTGCAAATAGTAAATTCTATCATGTGGACCGTCATTAATGTCTCTAATCTCCATCACGGCTTCTGCAGTATCTTTGTCTTTGAGAGGCATTACTCCCCTTCCCCAACTGCCAATTACGGGCTTGATTACAAGTGGATATCCTACTTTTTCAAGATTCTCAAGTGAACTTTCACTTGAAAATGAAAAGTATGTCTTTGGGGTTGGAATATTGTGTTTTTTTAAGCGTAATGTCATTATCATTTTGTTCCCGCAAATACTTGCCACATCATACGAGTTTATTGTTGGAACATCCATGAATTCCAAACTGGCAGTAAAGTGTAATCCTCTAAAATAACTCACACATCTTTCTAAAACAACATCTCCAAGATCATAGTCGTCTTTTTTACTATCTGTGTTAATTTGCGTGATTTTGGCATCAAGCATCGATGTATCGCATCCAAGATCAGATGCTTCTTTTTGCAGCATCTTTTCTTCGGACCTTAATCGGTCAAAGACGATACAGACTTTTGACATTACTCTCCCCAGTCTTCGCCTACACTTTCTGCTTGTTTTAGCACAACATTTGATCCGTCTTTACTTGCGATTTCAAAGTCTGCACCACAATCAGGGCAGGAGACAATCTCTCCAACTGAGGCGTCATCTGGAATGTTTAGAGTTGCATCACATTCTGGGCAGTTCATGTTTTTGTTGACCTCTTCTTTTGTAATTTATTAGCTTCTGTTGACTGCATTCCCCACAATTCGACGAATCCCTTGGCCAATCTTTGATCAAATGTTGATTCTGTACCATATGTGGCAATCTCGTGACTGTAAAGTGACTTGGGGGACTTTCTTCCAACAACTCTGGCATTTCCTTTGAATAGTTTGAGCTTCACCGTTCCAGAAACTGTTTTTTGTGATGCGTCAATAAATCCATCAAGATCTTCTTTGAGCGGGTCTTGCCATAGTCCTGAATAAACAAGATATGCCCATTCATCATCAATTAATGACTTGAACTTGTTTTGGTGCTTTGTGTGCACCATTTTCTCCAAGTCCTGATGAGCCTCAATTAGACAAGCAGCAGCTGGCGTCTCATAGACTTCCCGTGACTTTATTCCAACTACTCTATCTTCGATGTGGTCTACAATTCCAACACCTGCAGCTCCTGCCTTTTTGTTAATATATTCAATTAATTTTACGGCATCAAGTTTTTTTCCATCTGCTGCAACTGGTATTCCGTTTTCAAATTTAATTTCCAAGTAAGTTGGTTTGTCTGGCAAGTTTTTTGTCTTAACCCAAATGAATGCATCATCTGGTGGTTCATTGTATGGATCTTCTAAAACTCCACCTTCTATTGCACGACCCCACAAATTTTGGTCTATGCTGAACTTTTTTGCTACAGTATCAATTTGAATTCCATGCTTGTCTGCAAATTTTAATTCAGTTTCTCTATCAAGATTCTTGTCTCTGATTGGTGCAATGATTGGTAAATCAGAACCTGAACGCAATGTAATGTCAAATCTTACCTGGTCGTTTCCCTTACCAGAACATCCATGAGCAAGAGCCGTTACCTTTTCTTTTTTTGCAATCTCTAAAACTTTTTCAGCAATAAGTGGTCTTGCAAGTGCAGTTGCC
>JARRMG010000185.1:0-5806 GCA_037386265.1 Nitrosopumilaceae archaeon | reverse complement strand
CAGTATTAATTGTTGAAAGGGTTTGAGACATGGCTGATCATTTTAACCGACTGAATCATCCATCTCTAATTTTATGAGACGGTTTAATTCTACAGCATACTCCATTGGTAATTCTTTTGTAAATGGTTCCATGAATCCATTGACAATCAATGACAGTGCTTCTTCTTCGCTGAATCCTCTACTCATCAAATAAAAGATTTGATCATCTCCAATTTTTCCAACAGTTGCCTCATGAGTAATTGTGGCATCTTCTTGGTTAATCTCCATGTATGGATAAGTGTCAGTTTTTGATGTATCATCAAGAAGTAAAGCATCACATCTTACTGTTGATTTTACTCCAGTTGCACCTTTTGCTACATTTAGCAATCCCCTGTAAGTAGACCTACCATCTAGTCTGCTAACAGACTTTGAAGTAATCTTGGAGGTGGTGTTTGGTGCAAGATGAACCATTTTTGCACCAGTATCTTGATGTTGTCCTTTTCCGGCAAATGCAATAGACAGGGTTTCACCATATGCACGCTCTCCCATAAGGTAAACACCAGGGTATTTCATTGTCAGCTTGCTGCCAATGTTTCCATCAATCCATTCTACTGTTGCACCTTCATATGCATAAGCTCGTTTGGTTACTAGATTGTAAACGTCATTACTCCAATTTTGAATAGTTGTGTATCGTAATTTTGCATCTTTGTGTGCAATCAACTCTACTACTGCAGAGTGTAATGATTCTGAGGAATAAACTGGAGCAGTACATCCTTCGATGTAATGAACCTCAGCACCTTCGTCAACTATAATCAATGTTCTTTCGAATTGACCAATGTTTTCGGCATTAATCCTAAAGTATGCTTGTAAGGGCATGTCCACTTTAACACCTGGTGGAACATAAATGAAGGAGCCTCCACTCCACACTGCACTGTTTAGTGCTGCAAATTTGTTGTCTTCAGGAGGAATTACTTTCCCAAAATATTTTCTAAAAATTTCAGGCTGTTCTTTTAGTGCAGAATCAGTATCCAAGAATAGAACACCTTGTTTTTGCAAATCTTCTCTGAGACTGTGATAAACTACTTCTGATTCATATTGTGCACCAACACCTGCAAGGAATTTCTTTTCTGCTTCTGGAATTCCCAGTTTATCAAAGGTATTTTTTACATCCTCAGGAACATCATCCCAACTTTTCTCAGTTTTCTCAGTTGCTTTTGCATAATAGTAAATATTTTGAAAATCAATTTTGCTAAGATCTCCGCCCCATGTAGGCATTGGTTTTTTCATAAAGGTCTCATAAGCACGCAATCTAAAGTCAAGCATCCATTGTGGTTCATCTTTCATCTTACTGATTGCAATTACAGTATCCTTTGAAAGACCTTTTTTACTTAGGTGAACGTATAGTTCAGTAGAGTCTTTAAAATCATATTTTGAATAATCCATGTCAAGGTTTTCAGTTGCCATGGTGAAAATAACTCCGTTATATTATAAATACATGAGGAAAAATAGGCATAGCTAAATAGCTGAAGCTAAAATTTGATACAAAAACCTTCCCAAAGATCATGCAACAGTAAGGGTGTTTTTCATCGAATCAAATGCACCTACAACAGTATGGACTTCTGCAACAGTGTTTTTGATTTTGAATTTTCTCAATTCATCAGCTGTAAAGGGTCCAATTGAAACAACAGATAGTTTTGCTAAATTATTTAGAAGGGATTCTTCTGAGTAGTCTTTTGACATTATTTCAAAAAACCCTCTAACAGAAGAAGCACTAGTGAAAATTATTCCATCTACATGCCCCTGAGAAAATAATTCTCGAAACTCATTCCATTGAGTAGTATCTCTGAAGGCACATACATCATACAAATGAATTTCCAAGACATCAATCCCAATCTTGTTTAAAAGTTCTTTTAGAAAAGGGGTGGAGGCACCACTTCGGGGAACAATCACCTTTTTACCAACGGCATGAATTTTTGTAAATTCTTCACCCACGCCAACGGAAGAATAAGTTTTTGGTTGATAATTTACTTTGATTCCTTCATTTTCTAATGCCAATGTGGTTTTTGGACCTACAGACATCACCATAGTATTTGCAACTGCAAGTTGCCAGCGCCTCCAGCTTCGCCGCGGTGTCTAGCGGCAGGCGGACAGAATAAGACTCACTGGAGAGCTCTCCCGCGGCTTCGCTGTCCCATCCTTCGATCAACTGATTGACATTCATTTTGTCGCTTATATGTTTATTAATTAACATAATAGCAATATTTTTTCCATCAAGCATTATTTCCACCCTATTGTTTTTGATAAATCAACCACATTTCCTATAATAATATTCGTTGGAGGAATAATTTTGTTTTTCTTTACAAGAGAGGTTATGTTTGATACTGTCCCTGTAACCATTTTTTGTTTTGGAGTAGTCCCATTTTGAATCACTGCCACAGGTGTTCTTTTATCCATGCCTCCTGCAATAAGATGCTTACAAATAACATCAATTCTAGATAATCCCATCATGATAACAATAGTGTCAACTGATTTTGCAAGTCTTTTCCATTTTACAGCTTCTTTCTTTTTTTCTGGATCTTCATGTCCTGTGACAAATACAACTGAAGAAGCATGTTTTCTGTGGGTTAAAGGAATTCCAGCATAAGTTGCAGAACCAATGCCAGAGGTAATTCCGGGAACAATCTCATATTTTATTTTGTGAGACTTTAGAAATTCTGCTTCTTCTCCACCTCTGCCAAAAATTATTGGATCCCCGCCCTTTAGTCGAACCACATTTTTCTTGGATTTTGCATATTGCACCATTAAGTCATTGGTAGTGTTTTGGTGAGTAGTATCATCACCCACCGCACGTCCGACATAGACTTTTTCAGCCTTTTTTGGAATCATTGAAATAATTTTTTTGCCTACTAGTCTATCGTAAAGCACAACATCTGCGTTTTGAATAAGCTCTACTGCTCGCATTGTAATTAATTTATGGTCTCCAGGGCCTGCACCAACAAGATATACCTTACCTGTCATTTCTTATTCCATTCCTCTACTTTTTCTCTCCAATTTAATGCAAGGTCATTTACTCCTTTTTGAAGGAGTTCTTCTCCTGCACTTTTTCCAAGAGAGTAAGGATCATCTTTTCTCCCCTTTTTTGAAACATAAAGTGATTGTTTCCCATCGACAGAAAATGCATTAACTTTGATACTCATTTCATTACCATCTGATTTTGCATATGCACCTACTGGAAATCTACATCCAGAGTCAACAAAATCAGATAATGCCCGTTCTGCTTCTATTTCCAACCTTGAATTAGTATCTTCAATTTCCTTTAGCATTTGAATTGTGGTTTTATCATTTTTTCTTGCGACAATTGCCAAGGCACCTTGTCCTGGAGAAGGATAGAAATCATCCATATGCAAAGGGGTAAAAACTACGTCGATGCCAAGCCGGGTAATTCCAGCTTGGGCCAATACTATTGCATCATAATTGTCGTCAGATACTTTTTTGATTCTTGTTTCAATATTTCCCCGAATAGGTTTTACAATTACATCAGGTCTTTTTCTTGAAATTTGAACAGCTCTTCGAAGTGAACTGGTACCTCTTATTTTTTTGAAGGTACATCTTTGAGACTATGGACAGCAAAATCAACCTCTTTTTCTGCCACTGCTCGGTCAATTTCTTTTTCAAATATCCCCTTTTGATCAATTGTAAACAATGGTCTCGCATCGGTATCACCTTTTGTCTTTATTGGTTTAACATCAAATTCAATTTCTGGATGGACTTCTGTTAGTTTAGAAATTACCCACTTTGTTTGTGCAAGAGATAATTGACTTCCTCGTGCACCAATAACATACTTCAATTCTTCACCGTTTTTAGCGCAATTTCATAGGCATCAAGTGTTTTGTTCAAGTCATTTTGGGTATGAGCATCTGAAAAAAAGACAACTTCGAATTGGGAAGGAGCAATGAATATTCCATTCTTTAGGAGAGAAGAAAACATTTTCTTGAATTTCTTTGCATTTGCATTCATAGATGTTTGATAATCAACAACAGGTTTGTTTGTAAAGAAAATTTGAAACATGGATGCTGCAGAATTTATTTGATGAGGGATTTTCATGTCTGTGGCCATATCATCAAGGGCGCGAGTGAACCTCAGATTATATTTTTCTAGTTTAGAATAAAGTTTATTTTTGATTTTGTTTAGGGTTTTGATTGAGCTGATTGCAGCACTGACAGAAATAGGATTTCCAGCAAAAGTGCTTGCCTGATACACTGTTCCTCCAGGGGAAAGCAAGTCCATGATCTCTTTTCTTCCACCGACAGCAGAGATTGTAAACCCGTTGCTCAAGGCTTTTGCAAGTGTTGTAATGTCGGGTTTAATTCCAAAGTGTTTTTGCGCACCACCAGTAGAAACCCTAAATCCAGTAACTACCTCATCAAAGATTAAGGGAATGTTGTTTTCTTTAGTAATTTTTCTAACATTTGCAAGAAAATTATTTTCAGGTAAAATTAAACCCATGTTTGCTAAAATTGGCTCAATTATTACCCCTGCAACATCCTTGTGTTTCCGGATTGTTTTCTCGAGATCTTCTGCATTGTTATATTGAACAACTAAAGTATTTTTTGAAACCTCGTCTAGCCCCCCATCAGAAACTGATATTCCCTGATGTGCAGAACCTGAACCAGCTTTTACCAAAACAGAATCATGAGCTCCATGATAACACCCTTCAAACTTAATGATCTTTTTCTTTTTTGTAAATCCCCGTGCTAATCGAATAGCAGTCATAGTAGCCTCACCACCAGTATTCATAAGTCGTACTTTGTCTATTGATGGGAAATTTTTAATTATTAATTTTGATAATTCAGTTTCTAATGTAGTAGGAGTGCAATACAGAGTTCCTTTTGTTAGTTGTTTTGAGACTGCTTGAATGATTTCCTTTCTTCTATGACCTAAAAGAAGAGCCCCATAACCATTGCAAAAGTCAATGTATTTTTTATTATCCTCATCCCAAATGTATGCACCATCTGATTTTTTGGTAAAAAATGGATAAGGTTCAAAATATCTTACTGGGCTATTTACCCCAGATGGAATGACTTTTTTGGAATCTGAAAATAGTTTAGAATTTGTCAATATTATAACCTAAAATCAGTCATTATTATTCGTAATATCATGAATTTTCCAGTCTTCGTTGTTTGAGGAATTTGCCTCTAAATAGAAATGCCACAATTATTGTACCAACATAAGGAGCAGTCCAGTATAGCCAAAGATCATTTAAAAAACCAGACAATAATGCCGGGGCTAATGCTCTTGCAGGATTCATTGAGGCCCCTGAGATGAATGCCAAAAAGAAAATATCCAATCCAACTATTCCACCAATTACAATTCCACTAAATCCCTTCAAACCCTTTGTGTAGACAACAGTAAAGATTACTGCCATAAGCAAAGCAGATGCTAGAACTTCGGTTGGAAAAATTAAGAATAATGAATAATCATAATTGGGAGCATTTGCTCCCAGATTTGCTTCTGTTCCAATAAAGGTCATTACAAATAACGAACCTAAAACTGCGCCAATGATTTCAGCTGCAAAATACCAAACAATTTGAATTTTCGAGATGTGCCCCGTAATGAAGTAACCAATCGTGACAGCTGGATTGAAATGAGCTAAAGAAATTTTTCCAAAAGAGTAGACACCTATAATTAAGGCAATGAAAGGAGTAACTGCTGCAAACCAAATTCCATAAGGCCCTCCAATTTGAACATCATACACAATTGATCCGGTTGCAAAAATTACAAGAATGAATGTACCAATTAGCTCCACAATAAAGATTTGAAGATTAGA
>JARRMG010000184.1:0-2293 GCA_037386265.1 Nitrosopumilaceae archaeon | reverse complement strand
CCCAAAAAAGCACCAGTACAAGCTCCTTTGACACTGAAATGATTTCAATGAATGCTGAGCGAGCTGATAGTTTTTTTGATATATTCTATGAATCCTATACTGTAGATAGTTTCTTTGATATTTGGACTGAATTACAAGAATCAACTGATTCATTCTTTGATGTTTTCTTTGATGTTGCAACAGAATCCTCACAAAACACAGAAGATATTGCAGAACTTGAAAGGAAAGTTTCGGAACTTGAAAGGAAAATTGCAGAACTAGAGAATGGTTCAACATCAGGAAATGTGGAAACAGAATTTAAAGTAGAAAAAGGCGAATAATCTTCTCACCTAATATCCAAAATCCCAAACTTATCTTAGGGTGGATGATAGCCCGTGATAATTGCAATACTGCCCACTGTGGCCTAGTTCGCATTTTATCTTGCATGTTCCAGTGTCATCTAGCGGATGAAGGGAGTAATTGAAAATTTACAAAATCCTTATTTTTGTGGAATCCTAATAAAATGCGTGAATAAAAAAGAAAAGGACCTTGAAATAATAATTGATAACGCCCTCAAACATGAAGAAAATCTTCAACATGATGAAAATGAAAAGCCAATAACATTTGCTGAAAAAATGAAAGAAGATTTATCCTAATTTTTATCCTTCCCAAAAAAATAATTTCAAAAGTAATTATAAAAAATGAATCTAGTCGAGTAAAACTACTGCTATAATCACTACTATGCTTCCTATCAAACCCATAACCCCTAATTTGCTTTGTGTACTCCATTCTTCTTTTACTGCAATTTTTACCATGTTGGTTCTGGTATTCTTGGTATATTTGAAAGAACTGTTAATTTTGTTCCTTCCCAAAAAATAATTTCAAATATTAGAAATTGAATTCTATATCATGGCATTTAGAAGATGGTTAATTTAGTATGGTCAATTTCGAAAAAGTTTACCAAAAGATAGGATTACAAATAATTGAAAGGTGTCATGGAGCAATCAAAATTACAAAACATGGAAAAATAATAGAAGTGTATGACCCCAAACGCCACATCTGGAGTGATGGCTTGGCAGGTCTCATTATTAAAGAGGAATGCAAGAAGGCAAATCTGAGAGATTGGGAGTTTGCAAGCGTTCGAGGGTACATAATCAAGGAACTACTTGGCAAATCAAAATAACATCCTTCAAGATATCTACATCCTTCCCAAAAAAATAATTTCAAAAAAATTTTTCATTTGAAAGTAGGTTTTATACGAAACCTTTAGAAGCTCGACTGAAAAATAAGTTTCGTGTCTTCATCTGAAAAAGAAATGGTGCAAAAAAACTTCTCTTCTCCTGCAGAAAAATTAGAGATGGAAAAGGGAAAGATCGACATTGTTAATATTGGCAACCTAAAGATTGCCAGATTTACCTTCGAGCCAGGATGGACTTGGGAAAAATGTGAGAAGCCTCTTTTCAAGACAGAATCTTGCCAGATGGCTCATCAAGCATATTTAATTTCAGGAAAAATTGCGGTTAAAATGATTTCCAGTGGAGAAGAAAAAGAATTTGGTCCTGGAGATATTGCGTTTATTCCACCAGGACATGATGCATGGGTTGTAGGTAATGAACCCGCAGTTGGCCTTGACATCTCTGTGCAATAGACCCAACCTCTACACCTAATCCCCTAATTTTCTTCCCAAAAATTAATTTCAAAATAATACTTTGTGAATAAAGTTTTGGTGTTTTATGCAGTATGCACTTGCTGAAGAAAAGTTTTTTCAGTAATTGCCGTTAGCATATCAGGCAAAGACATTGGCTTTTTCAGACACCCTTTAACTCCATCTTTTCTTAAGAGTTCGTTTATCTGAAGATTTGAACCAAGATTTGCCGAATAAATGAAAATATTTTGCTCAGACAAGATATCTTCTGTTGCAAGTGATGCAATAATTTCAAATCCTGAAACCCTTGGCATTGCCAAGTCCAAAAGGATTACATCAAAGTTTCCGTGTCTTATCAACTGGAGTCCCTCCATGGGATCATTTGTCATCAGGGTTTCATATCCCTCGTGTTGGAAAAACTCTGATAGCATTTTTGTAGTATCAGGATTGTCATCAATTATTAGCATCTTTTTTTGATGCGCCTCTTTGTTTTGGTCTTTTTGAGATTCGCCTTTCATCAAAGACTCTAATTTTTGAATGTGGCTGGGCTTTTCTTTGACTGAGCGGATTCCGAATTTTTTTAAATCCTTGGTTTGTTTCTCATCAAAAGAAAGTGCACTAGTTACTATGATTTTTCTTAGCTCTGATGGCTTTTTCTGTTCCAAATCA
>JARRMG010000183.1:0-3216 GCA_037386265.1 Nitrosopumilaceae archaeon | reverse complement strand
AATTTTTTGTATTTTATCATGGCTGGATAATCAGAATGACCTGGCCGTAACTTTGTCTTTAATTCATCATATGCTTTTGAATCCTGATCCTTATTCCAAATTACCATTGTAATTGGAGCTCCTGTTGTATTTCCTCTAAAAACTCCAGAGATGATCTCTACTTTGTCTCCCTCCTTTCTTTGAGTAGTGATGAGTGAGGTTCCTGGCTTTCTGTAGTCTAGCATTTTCTGAATTTCTTTTTCATCAATTTCTAATCCGGCTGGACATCCATCCAAGACTGCGCCAATGGATTTTCCGTGACTTTCTCCAAAACTTGTAAGAACTAATCTGTGTCCAATAGAACTTCCTGGCATTATTCTAGGATTGTAAGGTCGTGCTTATAATTCCTCATTTGAAAAAACCCAAAAATTCTAATGATCTTTTAGTGATCTTGAAAATATTTTTTAGGCAGGCCTAAAATTTACATATTTTAGTGCTAGTTTATCAAATAATTCCAAATAAATCTTAAATATCATTATAACGTATATGTATAACAATGAAAAGCGCAAATTCTACTAACTGATTTGCGCGGCCCTGCGAAAAATACATGTTATTTACGCAAAGGCGTACTGGGTGAGGAGAAAGCTTTTCACTCTATACAGGGTCGCGCCTTTTGATCTTTTTAGAATATTTTTTTGATATCGAAAAATTATGAGTAGAGTATTTTGGCCCCTACTTTCTTCATTTCGTCGATAAAATCAGGGTAGGATACTTTGACTGATTCAGGATCTGATACCGTGCAATTACCCACATACATTCCTGCAATACAAAACGACATGAATAACCTGTGATCATTTTCTGAATTCAAAGTCGCTCCATTGAGTTTATCTGGTGCAAACAAAATCAGGCCGTCTTCTTTCTCCTCCACCTTCACTCATTTTTATTTTATTATTTTGAATTGTTACTTTGACTCCAAGTTGTTCAATTATGTCAATAAACACCTCATCGCCTTGAGGCAAGTTTCCAATGTTACCTTGAATTTCAAAATTTTCTCCACAAAGTATTGATGCAGATAATAACAAGGCAAGACTTGAAAAGTCAATTGGAACCGTAAAAGTTGATGGTTTGTAAATTTGAGGGGCGATGTGGTATCTTTTGTAAGGAATTAAAGTTTGAACAGTAGCTCCAAACTTCCTCATTGTTGCAATAGTTGCATCAAGGTATGGCTTTGAAACCAAATTACCTTCAATTGACAAGCTTATCCCCTTCTCAGTTAATGGTGCACTGATTAACAATGCCGAAACAAATTGGCTAGAAAAACTTCCAGGTATAGTGACTTCTCCTCCGGAAATTTTTCCTGTAATTTCAATTGGAGGTTTGCCGTCTGTTGATGAGCATTTGGCACCTATGCTTTCTAATGCATCTAGTAATGGTTGCATTGGTCTGGTTTGCAGGCTTGAATCACCTGTCAAAGTTGTTTGCTTTGGAAACAAACTCGCTATCCCTGCTGCTATTCTGATAGTTGTTCCAGAATTCTCTGCATTAATTTTAGGTACAAAAATGCCCTCTCCGATGGATTTTTTGACAATGATTGACGAGTCTTCTCTCTCCAATTGAGCACCAAAATTTCTACACGCATCTATTGTTGCATTGGTGTCTGCATAAAACAACACATTTTCAACTTTGCTTCCATTTCCCGCAAGGGATGCAAGAAAAATTGCCCTGTGAGTATAACTCTTGTTTGGTGGACAAACCAAATTACCAGAAAGGGCTGATTTTTCTATTCTACAACTCATATGCTTCAGCTTTCTTATTGTTTACTTTGGATACGATTATGTTTCCTTCTAAGGCCGAAAAAACTTTCTTAACTCCTAATTCATTCCCTTTTTTTACAATTGCTGCAACGGCAGGACCATTTCCAGATACTGATGCTCCAAGAGCTCCCTTTTCTAGAAGATCAGTAATGATTTTTGGGTCTGAATTAAGAATAGTTGATGTTGCTAATCCGTTAATTATCATCGCTTCCCAATAGTTTGAGTTTTTAGCTAACTTCCATGCATTATCAAATACTGAAGATAACATTTTCAAATTTTTTACATTTCCACGTTTTCTATTTTTTGGAATAAAAATTATTGCTACTAAATTAGAGGGGATTTTTTCAGAATGAACAATTTTTTTCTTTGAATTATCAGTTACATTGAATCCCCCAAAATAACAAGAGCATGCATCGTCATATGCTCCTGTAATGCTTACTTTGGATTCTATTGAGGCATCTACTCCTGCAAGAAGAATCTGCTGGTCAGTCATGTTTGGTTTGAATATTTTTGCACATGCTAATGCTACTGCTGAAGAAATCGCACTTGAGCTTTTTAATCCATAACCTGTTGGTATTTCTGATTCTAAATTTACAACTATTTTGTTTTGTTCCAAATCTTTTTTTGTTAAAATTTTCTCAATTGTTTTGTTGATTAACCGGGAACTGAGAGTCTGATTTTTGGATTGAATTGTAATTCCTTTTCCAGGTGTGGCTTCTACTGTAGCTTCAACAATAAGTGAAATCCCTAAAGTTGCCCCTTTTTTGTTTGCTATTGCATTTACAAGTGATACTGCACCATGAACGACTGCTCCTGCCTTTGCCATTATACTCCTCCCAAGAGAGCTTTTTTCATGGCATTATAAGGTGCTTCCATCCCGTGCCAAATCTCGAAGGCTCTTACTGCCTGACCTAAAAGCATCTCATAACCATAAATTACGATGGCCTCTTTTTGCTTTGCCTTTTTTATAAAATCCGTATTCATTGGCATGTATACAATATCATAAACAATTGTTTTGGGCTTTATTGATTCTAATGAAACTGGACTAGATTCATTTTTCAATCCAATAGAGGTGGCGTTTACGATGATGTCATAATTATCAAAATTATTCCTCATCTTTTGAAGCTCAAGAGTATTTGCTTTGAGCCCAATTTTATTTGCAAATTGTGCCAAATTGTTTGCATTCTCTAGTGTTCTATTTGCAATTGTGATGTGTTTGGCATGTTCCTTTGCAAATCCTGCTACAATTGCTCTTGCAGCTCCCCCAGCACCAATTAACAAAACCTTAGAATTATTAATTGTTAAATTTCTTTTTTTGAAAGGATCTAAAAAACCATCCATGTCAGTTTTGTATCCTTTTAGTACTCCATCGATATTTGTAACTGTGTTCACTGCACCTATTAGACTGCATGACTCGTCAATT
>JARRMG010000182.1:0-2309 GCA_037386265.1 Nitrosopumilaceae archaeon | reverse complement strand
AATTTTTCTTAAAACGTTATATAATCTAATCAGTTTAATGTACGAATTGAGCACATCTTCTGTATCTAAAAAACAACTCATTTTGGAAATTCGAGGAAAAGCAAAAATCCCATGTGATCTTAAACGTCATCTGTCGCCCAGAACTGTTGGAACAATTTTGAGATCATTACCTTTAGAAGGACACGCTCATAAGCTAGGGAACAATATTTTTTATTTTGAAATTCATTATTGTCAAATTAACCAATTCATATATGGCTAAAGTATTTTGCTTTGTTATGGGAGGGCAATTTGAGAGACCTGGATGGGATGAGTATTTTATGCTTCAAGCTGAGCTTGCCAAACTTCGCTCAAATTGCATGACAAGACAAGTTGGTGCAGTTATTGTTAGAAACCACAGACAGCTTGCAACTGGTTA
This sequence comes from Nitrosopumilaceae archaeon, assembly GCA_037386265.1. Classification (GTDB taxonomy): domain Archaea; phylum Thermoproteota; class Nitrososphaeria; order Nitrososphaerales; family Nitrosopumilaceae; genus Nitrosomaritimum. Next base: position 1,894 of record JARRMG010000182.1, on the reverse strand, counting down.
TAATGGCACCCCGCCAGGCGTGAAAAATTGTTTTGATGGTGGATGTAAAAGATGTCAATTACGTATGGAGGGAAAAATCGAATCTGGTGCATCTCTTGACAGGTGTTTGTGTAATCATGCTGAGGCAAATGCGATAATGCACTGTGCAATTCTTGGAATTGAGGCAGGAATTGAAGGGGCAATTTTGTACACCACTTTTGTTCCTTGTTTGGAATGCACCAAAATGGCCATAACTATTGGAATAAAAAAATTTGTGTGTCTTGATTCTTATCCTGAAACTGACTTTGATTTGTTAGAAGAAGCAGGAGTCGAGGTAATTCAACTTGACAAAAATAACATTTCAAGGTGGGCACAAGAACTGGTTAACAAATATGATTCATCCTAAGTGATATTATGCAAGTAGAAGTTCAAAATCCTAATAAAATTTCTTCAATGCCTCCATCAATGCTTGTCTCAGCAACCTATGATAACGTCTCACGGTCTGCAATGTTAAAATTCTATGATCCAGAATCTAAGAAATTAATTTTATGGTTAGATGAAATTGATCATAAACCCTACTGCTACTCTAAATTAGAATTAGATGAACTAGATTTTCTTCAGGATAGAGATGATATTTTAAAAATTGAACGAGTAAAACGGCATGATTTGATTAAGGATGAAAGCATAGACATATCAAAAATTATTGTATCTGACCCTCTTGCAATTGGAGGTACTACCGGTGAAAAAAGTATTAGAAATGTAATTGAAACTTGGGAGTCGGACATCAAGTACTATGAAAATTATTTGTATGATAGGTCTCTGATGGTGGGAAAGTACTATGAAATAGTTGAAGGAAAAATAAAACCTCATGATTTGGAAATTTCCGATGAAGTCAAGATTGCACTGAAGAGTCTTCTGTGGGATAAAGTTGATAGTGAAAACATGGTGGATGCAAAAGAATTCAAAGAATGCATAACGGATTGGGCCGAATTGCTCAACCAACCAATCCCGAAAATCAAACGGCTCAGCGTCGATATTGAAGTTGAGGCTGAAATTGGCCGTATTCCTGACCCAAAAATAGCAGAAAGAAAAGTCACTGCAGTAGGTTTCAAAGGAACCGATGGATTTGACAAAATTTTCGTTTTACGGACTGAGGATACTGAAGAAGGAAAAAACGAACTTGATGAGAATATCCAAGTGGTATTTTATGACAAAGACAAAGAAAAAGAAATGATTGCCGATGCTTTCAAAATCATCGAGGAATTTCCCTTTGTTTTAACTTACAATGGAGATGAATTTGATTTACCCTATCTTTACAATAGAGCAGAAAGATTGGGGATAAAAAAAGAAGATAATCCTCTTTATATGATGAGGGATTCTGCAACCCTAAAACATGGAGTTCACATTGATTTGTATCGGACTTTATCTAATCGCTCATTCCAAATCTATGCATTTAGTCAATCGTATACTGATTTTTCTCTTAACAGCGTTTCAAAAGCATTGTTGGGAAAAGAAAAAATTGATTACGGTATTGATTTGTCTGATCTTAATCTTTACCAGACTGCAAATTATTGTTACAATGATGCACTGATAACATACGAGCTTACAAGTTTCAACCATGACCTTTTGATGAATCTACTTGTAATTATTGCAAGAATTGGAAGAATGCCAATAGATGACATTGCCAGACTTGGCGTGTCTCAATGGATTAGGAGCCTTCTTTATTATGAACATAGACAAAGAAACGCGTTAATTCCAAAACGTGAAGATTTGCAAAGAAGATCAGAAGGAGTAATGTCTGATGCAGTAATCAAAGATAAAAAATACAGAGGGGGACTAGTAGTTGAGCCAAAAGAAGGAATTCATTTTGACGTGGTGGTCATGGACTTTGCAAGTCTATATCCTAGCATAATCA
>JARRMG010000181.1:0-2331 GCA_037386265.1 Nitrosopumilaceae archaeon | reverse complement strand
CCTTTGAAAAACTCTAGACCACTCTTTCCAGGACAATCTCCCTGTCTGAGTATTTTGTTTTGAAGGATGATAAGATGTTAGAATCTTTACTGAATTGTACTCATACAATTTATTGTGCCCAAATTTCTCTCGTTTTACATTTAGTAATTTACAGGTAGTGTCATATGCTATTTTTCCAAGGCACAAAACTACTGTGATATTTTCTAATATCTTGTATTCTTGCCTTAAAAAATCAAAACAGGCATCCATATCCTCTCTTGTAGGCTTGTTTTGGGGAGGAGCACATCTAACGGCTGCAGTAATGTATGCATTATTGAGAACAAGACCATCATCCAAGGTTTGACTGGTAGGCATTGATGCAAATCCTTGTTTGTGCATTGCTTTTGCAAGCCAATCCCCAGAAGAATCTCCAGTAAACATTCTTCCTGTTCTATTTCCCCCATGGGCTGCTGGAGCAAGACCAACTATTAGCAATCTTCCATTAACATCACCAAATCCAGATAATGGTCTTCCATAGTAATTCTGATTTGCAAATCGCCTAACTTTGTTTTTAGCAACATCTCGGATGTATTTTGATAATCTTGGACATTTTTTGCAATTTTTTATTTCCTTGTTTAGTGAAGAAATTGATTTCAATAAAACTAATTTGTCTAGTGTAAATAAAAAGGATATTAGAAAATCAAGATTATCAACAAAACCAGAATTTCTTGATTTATTATATCTCGTTATTCTGGTCTTATTGTCTGTCTAGATTTACTCCAATTACCTTGGCCCAAGCTTCTAACACTTGTACAAAATCATCAGATTCTTTACTTAACATACAATCCAATACCAAAACAGAATAAAAGCAATTGCTCAGAATTGGTTCATATGATTGGTTCATATGATTAGTTCATTACTTTTAGAAATTTTCATTTTACCAAACTCAAAGAATCTCTAAAAACATGAATGATGTTTGAATTTTTTTATTTAATTCAAGCTATTTTCTAATTTTAACAAAGCAATTTCTAACAAGAGTCAAATTACACTTGGAGTTTGATGTACTAGTTTCAAAGAATGATTCTCCCTTCCCCCAAATCATATAATCTATTGTTAATTTTTTTGAGAAGTTCAATTTTTGAAATTAAGGCTTCAACATTGTGACTGTAATCTTTACCCTCTACCAAGGTTGAAAGCCTTTGCAACTGTTCTTTTGATAATATTTTAAGACCCATTTTTGAACTTGAAACAATCTCCAATAATTCTACTCTTTCAGTATCTTCTGCAGTTATTTCAACCATGGATGCAGTAATTCTGGTTCATTATTATTAATAATTGTGCACGAATGTTCCGCTATGCTTTATATTCGATATTAGGAAATTTTAGCAATGAAAAAGACACAACTTCTAACTGTTGTTTTTTCTCTGATTATGTTTACAGGGCTAACAGCTGGAACGGCGATAGCCTATGCAGAATCAGATGATGACGATCACGACTTTGAGGATAGACTTGAACATTATTGTGAAATGTCTGATCCAGAAAAGAGTCAATTGTTTTACGACCATCCTGAATTAGAAGATTTTCAAGATCAATTAAATGGATTTTGTGATCTTGATGAAGATGAACGTGAAGATTTGATTGAACAATTCATAGAAGATAACTTTGAAAGTTATGAAAAGAATGACGATTGGGAAATTGAAGATATCTTGGACAGATACTGTGATTTACCTGAAAATGAAAAAGATGCATTTTTAGAGAAATATCCAATGGCTTCTGAACACAAAGATAGAATTGAAGAGTATTGTTTACTTGATGAATCCGAACGTGAAGACTTTATCGAAGAACATGAAGATGAGTATGAAAAACATGATTACGACATGAAGGATGTTTTAGAGAAATACTGTGAAATGTCTGAAGATGAAAAATCAGAATATTTGGCAGAACACGAGAAAACAGAAGATCACAAAGCAAAGATGGATGAATATTGTGCGCTAGATGAATCTGAAAGAAAAGCTTTCATTGAAGAACATGAAGATGAGTATGAAAAACATGATTATGATATGAAAGAAAAAATGGATCAATTCTGTGAATTGTCTGAAGAAGAAAGAGCAGAACATATCAAAGAGTATGACAAAACCGAAGAACATCTTGCCGAAATGAACGAGTATTGTTCTTTAGATGATGAAGGAAAAGAATCCTTTATTGAGGAGCACAAAGACTCTATGCAAGACAAGATGTCTGAGCACAAAGACTCTATGAAAGAAACAATCTCTGAGCACAAAGACTCTATGAAAGAAACAATCTCTGAGCACAAAGACTCTATGAAAGAAACAATCTCTGAGCACAAAGACT
>JARRMG010000180.1:0-2333 GCA_037386265.1 Nitrosopumilaceae archaeon | reverse complement strand
CAAAATTTGAAAAAGCTTTACGGTATCCTTCACGGCGTTTTAATATAGTAACCCATGAAAGTCCAGCTTGTGCACCTTCCAATATTAAAAACTCAAATAATTTTTGGTCATTATGTTGTGGAACACCCCACTCTTTGTCATGGTATGATAGATTAGGTTCTTCTATAGCCCATTCACATCTTTTAACCATAGAGAAAGCAAAGAATAAGACAAAATAATGGTTGCTAAAAGGTAAATTATGAAACCAAACCAACAATTACTTCAAATTAACAGAAATTTTTTAATTTGTTTTGTTGTATCTGCGTCCATTTCTGCAGTAATTGCACAATCCTTAGCAGGATTTGAAAATCATGTAACCACCACAATCACAATAGTCATAGGGTATGTCATTTATTTTGGAATTTTTTCAGGATTGTTTTATTTTGACAACAAAAGTCGTTACAGACAGATGGGCAGTAGCCTGATAAAAAAAGAAGTGCTTACCATGATCTCATCATTTGGAATAGGTGAAATAGGGTATTTAGGAGTAAGATGGCCAACATTTTATTATTTTTTAGAGGTTGGAATAGAGCCGTTTTTAGCCTCGTTGATTTCTGAAATTATCGCCACCGGATGCTACATGGTAATTGTAACTGCATTTTTGAGAGGAACCAAAACATTTTAAAAAATATTATGATTTTTTTAACAATATTTTGGGTACAAATAACTAAGGAATTTTCAAGTTTTTTTATAAAATAACCCAGCTAAAACTGCAGCACCAGCTGAGAATCCCAATGTTAAACCCTGAAAGACTCCAAGATCAATAAGATTTTGATAACCTGCAAACCATAGTGAAAACAATCCAGCTGATGCATATGTCATTGCATTTTGTTTTTTTATCCTAAATTTTCCTGATTTATCCACATTAGGAGAGTTTTTGATTAATTCAAAGAGGTCAGAAGGCGTATCCTTAGACAACTTAGAAAACGAACCAAAAGAGTTTGATTGATCAATTTTTGTTTGAGATAAAATTTCATGATTGACCGATAGTAATTCCAGATTATCCTTCATTTTGGACTCTTTGGTTTTGAGATCCGATAAAGAATTTTGGATTTTTTCTAATTCAAAGTCAAATGAATTAGAGAGGTTTTCATTTTGTGATGATTGTTTTGGTTTTTTTATAGAGTTATTTTTAATTGTTGCAGAAAAACAAGGTTCAACGGAATTGTTTTGGGATAAATTATGAGCCTTCTGTTCTTGATACAACAATTCAGGATACTTGTTTTGCATCACGTGTAAATATTTTTGGTCAGATTCATAGATTATTTTTCCATTTTTTATTGCATTTTTTAAGTATAGCAATCTTCCTTTATCCCCTTTTCCGGCCTTCAAAAGATTTTCAATTAGAGGTATCGGATGTTCTATTACCAGTTCACTCAAAAGATTCACCGCTTACAAAAGAATTCATTACAAACCATGGTCCAAAAAAATAGTCTTAACATCCAAAATCTAAATCAAGAATCTAATTTGTCAACTTTTTGAATAATTGTGCAGGACAAACCCCTCTCCCATTATCTGAATTCAGGCACAAATTGAAAATAGGTAAAATGAATTTAAAGAGCAGATACTTCTTCAAGGATGGTATTTGCAAATCTTCTATTAGTTTTTGGCATTTCTCTTGCTAATTTGGCTAAATGAGGACGTAAAGTCTGATCAGAGAAATTTAATTTTAAATTTTCATAATACCCCAAAGCAACTGCATCAACTTCTTCTGCAATAATTTTTTCAAGAATTGATTTTACTTTTTTTATTCTAGTATCTAGTGGAAGTTTTGCAATTCCATAGTCCAGAAATTTCTCAATTAGTTCTTGGTGTTTGTTTCCAATCTCTATTACCAGTTTGAATTTTGGCATGTTGGAGAAATCTTCTAAAATTTTTCCCACAGCATCATCATATTGCACATAATATCGTTGCATCAAAGGCATTGTTTGATCTAAAATACTTTGATCGAATTCGTAAGGGACTGATAGATTTTTTTCAATATCAATTGCTAGCTCTGTAATTACAAATACCAGCCCCAAGGGATCACGAATTGCTTGTTTACTATACTTTACAGGATGTTTTACAAACATTTTGTTTAATCGATTTAATGCATGCGCGGAGAGCAGCCCTCTTTTCTTTCCAGAGTCCAGGGTTCGAATTATTTTGTAAGAGGTTACAGAAAATAATGAATAGTTTTTTGCATTTCCATTATCCTTTTCTAAACACTCTTTTTCAAAGTCATCCATAAATTCATCTAGAATTCTTGGAATTTGCTCCTCTACACTTACATTTCTAAAACTAATTTGTTTTAG
>JARRMG010000179.1:0-2341 GCA_037386265.1 Nitrosopumilaceae archaeon | reverse complement strand
CTGAGGATGATTCAAATGAATCAAAAGTGATTATTTTTTCATCATCAGGTAAAAATCCATTTTCTCCATATATGGACCGGACTGCAGCAACATCTTTTGGTGTTATGATATTTTCATTTAAATTTTGATGACTAAACACTGCCATGATTGATGGCGCAGTAATTGTTCCTCTGGCCCAAGCAATGCTTACATCAAGCTTATCAGCTTTGAAATGGCCTAAACCAAGTGCATGTACAAATTCAAAGTGTAGTTAAACATGAGTTTGGACATGCACTTGGGTTAGGCCATTTCAAAGCTGACAAGCTTGATGTAAGTATTGCTTGGGCCAGAGGAACAATTACTGCACCATCAATCATGGCAGTGTTTAGTCATCAGAATTTAAATGAGAACATAATTACACCAAAAGATATTGTTGCAGTTCGGTCCATATATGGAGAAAATGGATTTTTACCTGATGATGAAAAAATAATCACTTTTGATTCATTTGAATCATCCTCAGACTTGTTTGTAATACCAAAAGGAGAATTAGCTGTTGCAAGTGTTGAAGGCGTCATAAATAAAGACAGATACCTTTCTGGCATTCAAGTAGACATCACCTCCATTGATCCTAATCATTTAGTTCAAAATAGAAAGGTTCGAGTAAATTCGGATGGAGGTTTTAGCTTTGACACCATACTAAATGATAATACTGTGAATGGAACGTATACAATCTTTGCCACATATAGAAATGAAAAAAGTCCAGAGATTTTGGTAGAGGTTCAACCTGAAATAACAGAGTTCAAAAAAGGGATTCCAAACTGGGTAAAAAATACTGTAGGATGGTGGGCTGAAGATCAAATTGATGAATACCAATTCATCCTAGGAATCCAGCACCTAATATTGATAGGCGTGTTGAATCCGACGTCATCTGAAAATTTGAAAGTTGATAATTTAGAAGAAAACATATCATTTGGGGTAAAAATTCCAAAGTATGTAAAACAAACTTCCCTTTGGTGGGTCGAAGGAAAGATTTCAGAACAAGAGTATGTTGATTGTCTCCAGTATCTGTTAAAAAAAGAATACATCGTAATTTAGATGTCTGTTACTTGGCAAAATTTCAGATAGTGTATTTATTAGGCCCAGATAGATTGTAGCTCGATGAAGATTGCAGTTTGCGGAATTGGGGTTGCAGGGAGTTACCTGATATCAAGACTAAAAGAGTCTCATGAAGTTGTAGGCTTTGAGAGAATGCTTGAGGACAAGCATGATTCTATTTGTGCATGGGGCACATGTAAACCAAAAATGATAGAGTTGTGTAAAAAGTCCGGAATAGATTTTGAGAATTATGTGATTCATGATGGCAAAAATATGCATATAGAGATGAACAATAACGAAAAGTTTGACATTGGATTACACGGTCTGTGTACTTATGATAAGATTCAACTAATCAAAGACTTTGTTAAAGGATGTAAAATAAACTATGGAGTAGCGCCAAAGCTTGAGGACTTGGAAAAAGAATTTGATCTAATTGTTGACTGTACAGGGTTTCACAGAGTTTACCTACCAAAATTAGAAGAAGATTTCTTTTTACCAACATACGAGTATAAAGTGCAATATGAGGACAAGGTTCCATATGATGATTTTCTTGTAAGACCATTTGAAAAGATGACAGGATACTTTTGGTATTTTCCTCTAGGAAAGAATTTGGCACATATTGGCGCAGGAGATTACAAGAAGAATCACATTAAAGCAACTGACGAATTTTTGCAAAAATACGGAGGTAAAGTAATCAAAACGGTTGGAAGACCAATAAGACTTGCAACACCAAATATGTGCAAACCATTTTACAAGGGAAAGGTAGTCGGTGTAGGAGAATCAATCGGAACTGTTTATCCTTTACTTGGAGAAGGAATAATTCCAAGTATGGAATGTGTGAATATTTTTGTTAAAAATCTTGGAGACAATGAATCATATGAAAAAGAAGTGATGGAGCATTACAAGATTTACGGTAAAGTCTTTAATTTTGTCCGAAACAAAATGAAAAACAAATTCAGTATGATAAAACAAATCTCAGAATTATTGTCTATTTTCAGATACATGAAGAAAAATGAAGCTCGTTTTGGAATGGAAATTCATATGAAAGACCTGATGAAGGTAGCCAAGGCCTAACTAAAGCTGATAGATCCAAAGTTTTCTCGAGTAGTTCTACTTGAGGCCATGTTATACTCGTAAATGATTTTAGAGTAATTCTGAAATTCTTCCTTCATCTCATGCAAATTTTCTGAGAGATAAAATCCTGGACAGTCACCTGTGAACTGATATGTGGCATGGACACGAGCCATGCCTTTTTCGTTCTCAAGCC